>NZ_JBYSYZ010000061.1:0-24062 GCF_058783925.1 Pseudomonas sp. FW305-70 | reverse complement strand
GGCCCGATCACCCCCGGCACTTTCACCGGCACCTACGGCACCCTGGTGCTGAACGCCAACGGCACTTACACCTACACGCTGAACACCAGCGATGCCGATTTCAAAGCCCTGCACGGCGGTGGCGACGGCACGGAAACCTTCACCTACACCCTCACCGATGCGGACGGCGACAGCAGCACCGCCAACCTGGTACTGCAAATCAACAACAATGACGATCCGGTGGTCCTCAATGGCCTCAACGTGTACGGCGGCGAGCTGACCGTCTACGAGAAAAACCTCATTGACGGCACCGACCCCAACGCGCCGGCCCTGACCCAGAGCGGCACCTTCACGGTCACCGCCCTCGATGGCCTGCAAACCCTGACCGTGGGCGGCATCACCGTGGTCAGCGGTGGCGTGGCCGCCGGCTTCCCGCAAACTGCCGTCACGCCGTTGGGCAGCACCCTGACCATCACCGGCTTCAACGCGGCGACCGGTGTCGTGAGCTACAGCTACACCCTGAACGACAACGAAGCCCATCCAACCGCCGACGGCATCAACAGCCTCATCGAGAACATCAACGTCGTCGCCACCGACACCGATGGCGACATCGCGAACGGGCAGATCAACGTCAACATCATCGACGACCTGCCGACCGCCAAAGCCGATGCGGACTCGGTGCAGGAGGGCGGCACCGTCAGCGGCAATGTGCTGGACAACGACATCGGCGGTGCCGATGGTCCGGCTGCTGCTGGCGCTGTGGTCGGCGTGCGCGCGGGTAGCGATACATCAACCTCGGCCATCGGCGGGCTGGGCAACCCGATCAACGGCACCTACGGTTACCTGACCCTCGATGCCAACGGCAACGCCGTGTATCACAGCACGCCTAACGCAGTGAGCGCCCCTGGCGCGGTGGATGTGTTCACCTATACCGTGCGCGATTCCGATGGTGACGAAAGCACCACCACCATCACCATCGATGTGGCCAACAGCATCATCAAGGCCAATCCCGATAGCGACGTGACGGTCTACGAAAAAGCCCTCGACCTGAGCCAGGGCGGCCAGGACCTGGCCGCCGGTACGGTCGTCGGCAGCGATCCGACCAGCACGGGCGAAACCGCTTCCGGCACACTGGTGGGCTCGGTCACTCACGCCGTCGGCGCGATCACCTACGCCCTGGTCGGCAGCAACGTGGGGGCATACGGACAGATTCAGCTCAACGCCAACGGCACCTACACCTACACCCTGACGACCCCGCCGAGCACCACACCGAACGCCAATGACGGCCCGAACGTGATGCACGAGACCTTCAATTATCAGGCTACCGACTCGCTGGGCAATATCGTCACCAGCACCATCGTGGTGGACATTGTCGATGACGTGCCCAAAGCGATGAACGACAGCAACCTCGGCACCGCCTCGGAGGCAGTGCCGAGCCTCAGCGGCGATGTGTTCGGCAACGACGTGATCGGCGCTGATAAAGTCGCCGTCGGCCCGGTCACCCCAGGCACCTTCACCGGTACCTATGGCACCCTGGTGCTCAATGCCAACGGCACCTACACCTACACGCTCGATCCCAATAGTGCGGACTTCAAAAACCTGCACGGCGGTGGCAGCGATACCGAAACCTTCACCTACACCCTCACGGACGCCGACGGTGACATCAGCACCGCCAACCTGGTACTGCAGATCCACAACAACGACAATCAAGTGACACTCAACGGCCTCAACGTGTACGGCGGCGAGCTGACGGTCTACGAGAAAAACCTCATTGACGGCACCGACCCCAACGCACCGGCCCTGACCCAGAGCGGCACCTTCACGGTCACCGCCCTCGATGGCCTGCAAACCCTGACCGTGGGCGGCATCACCGTGGTCAGCGGTGGCGTGGCCGCCGGCTTCCCGCAAACCGCCGTCACGCCGTTGGGCAGCACCCTGACCATCACCGGCTACAACCCAACCACCGGCGTGATCAGCTACAGCTACACCCTGAACGACAACGAAGCCCATCCAACCGCCGACGGCATCAACAGCCTCATCGAGAACATCAACGTCGTCGCCACCGACACCGATGGCGACATCGCGAACGGGCAGATCAACGTCAACATCGTCGATGACTTGCCGAGCGCCAAACCTGACTCGTCATCGGTAACGGAGGGCGGCACGGTCAATATCGGTGTGCTGGGCAATGACATCAACGGCGCCGATGGTCCGGCGACGGTGGTCGGCGTGCGCGCCGGCGGCAATACCGCGACCTCGGCCGTCGGCGGGCTGGGTAACCCGATCAACGGCACCTACGGTTACCTGACGCTCGATGCCAACGGCAACGCGGTGTATCACAGCAACCCGGATTCGGTCGGCGTTGCCGGGGCCACGGATACGTTCACCTACACCGTGCGCGACTCCGATGGTGATGAAAGCACCACGACCATCACCATTGATGTGGCCAACAGCATTATCAAGGCCAACCCCGATAGCGACGTGACGGTCTATGAAAAAGCCCTCGACCTGAACCAGGGCGGCCAGGACCTGGCCGCCGGTACGGTCACCGGCAGCGATCCGGGCAATACCGGTGAAACTGCGTCCGGGACCCTGGTCGGATCTGTCTCGGGTGCCAGCGGCGCGCTCACCTACACCCTGGTCGGCAGCGCCACCGGCACCTACGGGCAGATCCTGCTCAACTCCGACGGCAGCTACACCTACACCCTGACCTCGGCGCCAAAAACCTCACCGAATGCCAACGATGGTCCGAACAGCCTGAGTGAAAGCTTCACCTACAAGGCCACCGATGCGTCGGGCAACAGCAGTATCAGCACCATCGTGGTCAACATTGTCGATGACGTGCCCAAGGCAGTGGCATCGGATCGCTCGGTGGCGGCAGTGGAGATCGATTCCAACCTGCTGATCGTGCTTGATGTCTCCGGCAGTATGGCCGACGCTTCCGGCGTACCGGGCCTGTCGCGCCTGGCCCTGGCCAAGCAGGCCATCAGTGCCTTGCTGGATAAATACGACGACCTGGGCGATGTAAAAGTACAGCTCGTCACCTTCAGCAGCAGCGCTACCGACAGGACCTCGGTGTGGGTCGATGTCGCCACCGCCAAGACGCTACTCACCGGTCTGACTGCGGACGGCGGCACCAACTACGACGCGGCCGTGGCGACCATGCAGACCGCGTTCAACACCTCGGGCAAACTGACCGGTGCGCAAAACGTCGGCTACTTCTTCTCCGACGGCAAGCCCACCACCGGCCAGGAAATCGGTACCGCCGACGAAACCGCGCTGAAAGCCTTCCTCGATGCCAACAACATCAAGAACTACGCGATCGGCCTGGGCAGCGGTGTGAGCAACGCCAACCTCGATCCGCTGGCCTATGACGGCAGCAGCCACACCAACACCAATTCGGTGGTGGTGACCGACCTCAACCAGCTCAACTCGGTGCTGTCCGGCACGGTGAACGGTGCACCGGTGACCGGCTCGCTGCTGGGCGAGGGCGGTGCATTCGGCGCCGATGGCGGCTTCATCAAGACCATCACGGTGGACGGCACCACGTACACCTACGATCCGAGCGGCAACACCAATCAGGGTTCCCTGAACTTCAGCGGCGGGCTCAACCATGGCACGTTCAACACCGTGGACAACACACTGAACATTGCCACCAACAACAGCGGTACCTTGCAGATCAATCTCGACACCGGTGAATACGCTTACATTTCGCAGAAAACCACCTCGGTGTTGATCACCGAAAACATCGGCTTCACCGTCAGCGACAACGATGGCGATCTGGCCAGCTCCACCCTGACGATCAAAGTCATACCGAACGTACCGCCAGTGGCCGCCGATGACCACGTCATCACCAACGTGCCGTCGAGCAACATCGTGGTGCCGGGCGAACTGTTGCTGGCCAACGACACCGACCCCGATGGCGACCAACTATCGGCGACACCGACCTCGTTCAACACCGGCTGGGTCGTGAAAGGCGAGGACTTCACCGGTACCGGCGCGATCAGCTTCGCCGGCGAAAACAACAACCCCGCCAACCAGAGTCTGGCCAACGTGCGCAACGCCTTTGCGGCCAACGCGGCGACCATGACGGCGTTGCTGGTGGTCAGTGGCTATCTCAGCGCAGCGAACCAATCCAATGGCAACAACGAAGACCTCATCACGGTCAAACTGAAACAGGGAGAGACGCTCAGCCTCGATCACAACCTGGACCCTGGGCACATCACGATGGAGTATTCGCTCAACGGTGGGGCGTTTGTCAGCATCGCCGATGGTGGCACCATCAGCGCCGGCGCGGATGGTACTTATCAGATCCACGTGACCAACATCGCCAACACCAGTGGCAGCAATAAGAATTCGGAAGAAAACTACGAACTGACCATGACGGTGAACTACGCCGGTGCGCACGAAGTCACCACGGACTACCACGGTACCTACACCGCCAACGACAACCATGGTGGCAGCGACTCGGCCAACCTGACCATCAGCTATCAGGAAGGCCACACCCTCACCGGCACCAGCGCAGATGACATCCTGGTGGCGGGCACGGGCAGCAACATCATCAATGCCGGCGACGGCAACGATGTGCTCACCGCAGGCTCCGGCAACAACGAGCTGCACGGCGACGCCGGCAATGACTTGCTCTACAGCGGCCCGGGCAATGACACCCTCGATGGCGGTACGGGCATCGACACGGCCAGCTATGCCCACGCCACCGCCGGGGTCACGGTCGACCTCAGCCTGCTCGCTGCGCAGAACACCCTCGGCGCGGGCACGGACACCCTGATGGCTATCGAAAACCTCACCGGCTCCAACTTCAACGACACCCTGACCGGCAATAACAGCAACAACGTGATCAACGGCGGCCTGGGCAACGACATCCTCAGTGGCGGGGGCGGCGATGACTTGCTGATTGGCGGCCTGGGCAACAACACCCTCAGCGGCGGGGCAGGGGCCGACACCTTCCAGTGGCTCAAGGACAACAGCGGCCATGACGTGATCACGGACTTCACGCCCGGCACTGACAAACTCGACCTGTCGCAACTGCTGCAAGGGGAAAACGGCACCACGGCTTCGCTGGACGACTACCTGCACTTCACCGTCACCGGTAGCGGGGCGTCGACGGTGACCAGCATCGACGTCAGCGCCATGGCCGGCGCCGCGCCGAACCAGACCATCGACCTGGCCGGCGTCAACCTCGCCAGCCAATACGGTGTCACGCCGGGAGCGGGTGGGGTGGTCGCGAGCGGGCATGACACGGCGACCATCATCAACGGCATGCTCAATGATCATTCGTTGAAGGTGGATACCGTGTGACCTGAAACCTGAACGGAAAAACCCGCCATTGCTGTGTAAGGGATGGCGGGTTTTTTCATTCAATAGTTTCTAACCAGGGCTCTGTCTGGCCACTGGAGTCTTTAACACTTGCGATGACTGCTTATACGTTCGGTACCCCGGTAGTAATCGTCCAGGGGGTGGACTCTGAGTTGTCACCATAGTCTGCCACCGCGATGAATTGATAAGTGGTTCCGTATTCCAGGCTTGTAACCAATCTGGCCCATTTACCCGTATCGTCGGTCGGTTCCGGCTTCGGCTCGGTGACACCATTGATCTTCAGCCTGATCTGCGCTGACTGGGCCCGCATCACCCCTGACAATGACATGGTTGTATGGGGTGGTACCGTTGTCCTGGATCAGGCCGTCCGAATCGTACACACGGGTATTGTGCGGTTTGATGGTGGATTCCACGGTAAAGGTGCGGGGCGGGGCGGTGATTTCCCCATCGCCATAGTCCGCCCTGGCAGCGAGCCTGTAGTCTCCATCTGTCACATCGAGCAGGATTTTCCAGGCTCCATTGACGGGATCAGCAGTTGCGACGGCATCTTTTATGGGGGCGCCGCCATTGAGTAGCTGAATGCTCTCACCGAGCATGGCATGCCCCTTGATGATCAACTGAGTCTTGCCGGTGGTGCAACCTTCAGGAACAGAAGGGCCGTCTTCGGACTCGAGGACGTCATCCAGGCTCAGTTTCACATCCAATATGACGCGGAAGGTAAACGCACTGGATTCTTTGCCATTGGTGGCCCTGATCTTGATGCTGTAGTCGCCTGCGGTAAGCCCGTCGAGGGTGAGCTGAAACCGCCCGACAGTATCCACCATGGTTTTCTTGCCCGTGGTGGTGTCGCCGTTGAACGCTTCAACTTCCATACCGGGAGGTGCGTAACCGGAGAATTCGAGCGAGTCGCCGTCGTAGGGATCGCCATCTTTAATCGGGCCATTCTTGCCGATGACTGTGTCGATGATTGGCGTCTCGGTCGCCAGGACGATAACGTACTGTGAGGATCTATCTTGAGGCGGGAATTTCTCGATAGCGTAAAGGCTGTAGCGCTGGAAGCCTCGCAGAGTGACCTCTTTGATCCAGATGTTACCTTCGCTGGTCACGTCAGTAATTGTGCCCGCCTCATCGCGAATCCAGAGCTCCGTATTTTCGCCGGCCGTACCCTTGAAATTCAGGTTTTTGTCAAAAGTTACGCTGTTATTGCCAACGAGATGACCGTTGCTGTCTCGGACTTCATCGAAGGTTACTTTCGCTATTGTTTCATTCTGTGTGTTTGGCGTGATTGCCGAGGTTTTCGGGGGGGTAGTGGTCATGATGACTCCGGGTGTTGAAGAATTTTGGATGCCGGAGTGATTTAAAACCTCGTCAGATAACCTGCCTACTCTCACAAGTGACAGCTGTAAGTTGGTTTTCGGTCAATGGTCGAAGTTGCCTTGGAGGCCAGGCAAGGTTGGCTCCGGCGGCCCGATCAACCGCCCCATCGCGCCGAAAACACCCAGCTCTCTGATGGCCGCCAACTCCCCTGACGTCTCGACCATCTCGGCAATCAACGGCAAATCAATGCTGTGGGTCGCGCGAAAGATCGCGTCGATGAACAGCCGCTTGTCAGGCTGCTCGTCGATGTTGCGAATGTAGGCTCCATCGATTTTCAGGTACGCCAAACCCAACTGGGTGAGGTTGCCGATCTGGCTGAAGCGCCCGCCGAAGTGTTGCAGGCCGATGCGATAACCGGTGTTCAGCAGACTGTGGCTCAAATGCTGCAGTTCTTCGGGGGAGGGCAGCTGGCGCTCGTCGATTTCCAGGGTCAGCAGCGGTGCCAGTTCGGGAAGAGAGTCGAGCAGGTCGAGGATTGTTCGCCATTGCACCGGGTCGCGCAGGGTGCTCCCGTACAGGCTCAATGCCAAGGGCCTGCGGTTGACCACCAGGTCGTCCAGCGTGGCTTCGAGCATGGCCAGGTCGAAGCGTGCCGACCAGCCGAGACGCTCGATCCACGGCAGGAAATGCCCGGCGGCAATTGCCTCGTCCTGTGGATCGAGCAGGCGTGCGAGCACTTTGTGATGCAGTACCTGGCGGGTGTCGGCGCATTGCACGACGGGCTGGAAGTACAACTGCATCTTGCCTTCGCTCAAGGCATCGTCGATCCAGGTGCGCCAGTCGTGCTGGGAGTGATTCGGCGCGGTGTCATGGTGGCCCAGATACACCCAGGGTCGCTCGGGACGTTGCCGGGATTCAGTCAATGCCTGATCAAGGCGCAGCAGTACGTTGCCGATCGGCTCTCCGGGGCGATAGGCGACAACGCCCAGGTGGGCGACGGGCATGCAATCGCTGGCGCCGGTCAGGCGCAGGTTCTCCAGGCTGATGCTGACATCGGCGGCCAGGCGCACGGCACTTTCGGCGTCCAGACCCGGTGTCAGCAGGCTGAATTCGCCACCGCGATTGCGCGCCGCCAGCCAGGTGCGACGTTCCGGCAATTGGGTCAGGCGCCTGAGCAGTTCGCCGGCGGCGCTGATCAGTGCGTCCGTTCGTTGGCCGCCCAGTCGCTGGTTGAGCCCGTTCAGGTCGTTGATCCGCAACATCAGCAGATGGCCATCGCGGCTCTGTTCGCACACTCTCAATTGGTCGCCCAGTTGTTCGTCGAGCAGGCGCCGGTTGGCCAGGCCGGTAAGGCTGTCCAGATAGGATTCGGCCCGCAGCTTTTCGCTGCGCTCAGCCTCTTCGACGAACAGCGCCTTGAGCTTTTCGACCATCTGGTTCATGGCCAGCACCACCCGTTTCAGCTCCGGTGTGCGTGGCAGGTTGGGCAGGCTGAGAAACTCGCGTTTACTGATGGCTTCGGCTTGTCGGACCATGTTGTCGAGTGGGCGGAACTGCCTGCGCAGCATCCATCCTCCAATCACCGCACTGAACAGCCCGCACAACAGCAACCAGATCAGGCTGCCGAGGGTGCTGTCCCAGAGCTTGGCCAGGGCGAATTGAGGATTGCTCAGTACTTCGACCCGTGCCAGCTGTTCCCAGCCGCGCATGACCAAGGCGTCGCCACCCTCCGGGCGCAGGTTGACCAGGTTGACGAACCAGTCAGGCACACCGTCGATTTTTGTCGGTGCGCTGCGCTCCACCAGGGTTTGCTGATCCTTGAGCCTGATCACGCGAATGCTGCTGAAATAGCCGCTGTCGAAAATCGAACTGACCATCAGCTCCATCATTGCCGGGTCATCGACCTGTGCCGTCAGCGACAGCCCCAGCGCGGTGGCCGCATCCTGGGCGTGGGCGCGCAGCTGACTGAGCGTTTGCTCGCGGGAGCTTTCGAGGCTGGCAAAAAAACTGCCGCTGAACGCCACCAGCAGGAACAGGCAGATGGCCAGGAACAACTGTTTACGCAGTGTCATATCTCGCTCCTTGCCATGGCGGTTAGCCGTCGCCGATGTCGAACCCTTCACTCTGCATCTTTTTCAACACGTCCTGCCAGCGCGACAGTTTTTTCGAGTCGCTGCTGCGTTGGCTGCCGTTCTTGCCCGGCAGGTACAGGCCTTCGGCGTTGAAGGCGTACACCGGCAGCAAGTCTTTGCGTTGGGAGGCGGGGCGGATATCGCCGATCAGGTTGTCCAGCACCAGTGGATCGGCCGTGGGGGCGCTGTAGAACGTCAGCACCATGTGCGCCTGGTTCTGGCTCAGGGCCTTGACGTAGGTGATGCGCAGTTTTTCGCTGGGAAAACCGAGCCGGCGCAGGCTGAAATACTTCGCCAGCGCGTAGTCCTCGCAATCGGCGGCACCCTTGATCAGGGCTTCGACAGGCGTGGCCCAGTAATCGGTCTGTTGCCAGATGCGCGTGTCGTCCTGGAAATTCAACTGCTGATTGAAGAAGCGGTTCACCGCGTTGAGCTGCTCACGTTCGGGCGCACCGCGTGCACTTTGCAGCATCTGACTCCACGCCTCGATCCGGTTTCGTGCCGGTCCCGGCGGGCCGTAGCGTTTTTCCACGGTTTGCAGGATCTGCGCAAAATCCCAGTCGGCCCGGACGCCGTTGAAAACGGTCAGCAGTAAACCGGCCAGCAGCAACCAGACGCCGAGCCGAAGTCGGAGCGCTGGCCATCCTGGACTACGCAGACTGCGGGCCATGTCTGGCTGCTCGAGTGTAGGTTCGTGGAGTTTAGGTGGAGATTCTGCAGGGGGAGGGCAGGTCGTCGGGTTGCCTACAGCACCTGTGGCGAGGGAGCTTGCTCCCGCTCGGCTGCGCAGCAGTCGCAGAACAGGTGAGCGCGGTGTACCAGGGGAGCCTGGATCGAATGGTTTGGGGGTCGCTTCGCAACCCAGCGGGAGCAAGCTCCCTCGCCACAAGACTTCAGGATTTGCGCAGGGTTTTTTGCCTGAGGATGTAGATCGTCACCAGCACCGCACTGGTCAGCATGAACCCCCGTGCCCAAGGCAGCGGCACCAGATAACAGGACAACAGGATGCTCGCCCACATCAGGCCGATGGCGTAGACCTTGCTCTTGAGCGGAATGCCGTTGCCGTCGAGGTAATCGCGAATCCACGGACCAAGCCGCGGATGTTTAACCAGCCATTGATAGAAACGCGGCGAACTGCGGGCAAAGCAGGCGGCCGCCAGCAGCAGGAAGGGGGTGGTGGGCAATACCGGCAGGAAAATCCCGATGACCCCCAACGCTACGCTCAGCCAGCCGATGGCCAGCAGTACGTAGCGCAACATCAGGGGGCGGTTGCCTATGGGGTTGTCCATAGGCAAAACCTTAGTGGTGACGGGGTTTGAGAATCGCCGGTTTTTCGTCTGGTGCGTTGCACAGCAGGTACAGCGCAGTCAGGGCTTCCGGGATCTGCACGATCATGTCGTCCATCAGGTTGGCGTCGGCGGCAATGTCGGAGAATTCCGGTTGCTCGTCGAACAGGCCCGAACCGACCATGATCGGCAGCAGCATTTCGCTGACTTCGTCTTCGGCGGTTTCAAACCAGGCTTCTTCGCGCAGGAACACGCCCTCCATGAAACCGATGCACCAGCCGCGCAGTTCGGAATCGTCCGGGTCGTCGCCCAGGTCCAGGTCGCACGGCAACTCGAACTCCTCGTCGGAGGCCAGCTGGCGGGCGATGTGGGCCTTGAGGCCGATCAGCGTGGCTTCGATCTCTTCGCGCTGGGCTTCGCCACTGTAATGCGGCTCTTCGGCGAACAGTGCGTCGATCCATTCACGGTCCGGGACCACTTCGGAACAGATCGACAGCGCAGTGAGGTAGCCGTGGGCGGCCACGTAGTCCAGCGCCTCGTCATGCAGTTCATCAGCGTCGAGGAAGACTTGCAGGCGGGTTAGTTGCTCAGCGAAGGACATTAAAGGACTACCTTGGGGAATGTTCGATGCGGGAATTCTAGGCCTTCTTGAGCGCTTGGGCCAGCCGCACGGCAAATGTGGGAGCGGGCTTGCTCGCGAAAGCGGTGGGTCAGCCAACGTAAATGTTGAATTTGAAGCCGCTTTCGCGAGCAAGCCCGCTCCCACAGATTGTATTGCGTGTCTTATCAGCGGTGCCCTTTGCCGGACGGGGCTCGGGTATACTCGCGCGTTTTGTGATGCCCTGCTGGCTTCACGGCTGAAATGTGAAGCGTCATGCAATGCGCACTTACGATTTGTCGGTGCAGCGTCGCGGGTTCTGAACCAGCCTTGCAGGGATGTTTCGGTGATTTTTGGAGTTTCTATGCTCGAACAGGCTCAACGCGTCCTCAAGGACATCTTCGGCTACGACAGTTTCCGTGGCCGCCAGGGTGCAATCATTGAGCGCGTGGCCAGCGGTGGCGATGCCCTGGTCCTGATGCCTACCGGTGGCGGCAAGTCATTGTGTTTCCAGGTCCCGGCGTTGCTGCGCGAAGGCCTGGCCGTGGTGGTCTCGCCGCTGATTGCCCTGATGGACGACCAGGTCGCCACCCTCGAAGAGCTGGGCGTGGCCGCCGCCGCGTTGAACTCCACCCTCAGCGCCGAGCAGCAGCGCGACCTCGCCGCCCGCATCCGCCGCGGTGAAGTGAAAATGCTCTATCTGGCGCCGGAGCGTCTGGTCCAGCCGCGCATGCTGTCATTTCTGCAGGGATTGAACATTTCCCTGTTCGCCATTGACGAAGCCCACTGCGTGTCGCAATGGGGCCACGACTTCCGTCCGGAATACCTGCAACTGGGCCAGTTGGCGGAAATGTTCCCCGACGTGCCGCGCATTGCCCTGACCGCCACGGCCGACAAGCGCACCCGGGAAGAAATCGTCACCCGGCTGCACCTGCAAGACGCCGAGCGCTTCCTCTCGAGCTTCGACCGACCGAACATCTTTTATCGCATCGTGCCCAAGGAGCAGCCGCGCAAGCAGTTGCTGGCGTTCCTCGCCGAGCGCCGCAGCGATGCGGGCATCGTATATTGCCTGTCGCGCAAGAAAGTCGAGGAAGTCGCCGCGTTCCTCAGCGAACAGGGCTTTCCGGCGCTGCCGTACCACGCCGGCCTGCCCAACGATCTGCGGGCCTACCATCAGAAGCGCTTCCTCAATGAGGAAGGCCTGATCATGGTCGCCACCGTGGCGTTCGGCATGGGCATCGACAAGCCCAACGTGCGTTTTGTCGCGCACCTCGATTTGCCGAAATCCCTGGAGGCCTACTACCAGGAAACCGGTCGTGGTGGCCGTGACGGCCTGCCGGCAGACGCCTGGATGGCCTACGGCCTGCAGGACGTGGTGATGCTCAAGCAGATGCTGCAGAACTCCGAAGGCGACGAGCGCCACAAACGCCTGGAGCAGCACAAGCTCGACGCCATGCTTTCCTTGTGTGAAGAAACCCGCTGCCGTCGGCAAACGCTGCTGGCCTACTTTGACGAGGACATGCCCCAGCCTTGCGGTCATTGCGACAACTGCGTCGACGGCGTGCAGACCTGGGATGCCACCGAGCCGGCGCGTCAGGCGCTGTCGGCGATCTACCGCACCGGTCAACGCTACGGTGTCGGACACCTGGTGGATGTATTGCTGGGCAAGGACAACGAAAAGGTCCGAAACTTCGGCCATCAGCATCTTTCGGTGTTTGGTGTTGGCAAGGCGATGACAGAGGGCGAGTGGCGCTCGTTGTTCCGCCAACTGGTGGCCCGTGGTCTGGCCGACATCGACCTCGAAGGCTACGGTGGCCTGCGTCTGAGCGACAGTTGCCGGCCGCTGCTCAAAGGCGAGGTGACCCTGGAATTGCGCCGCGACCTCAAGGCGCAAACCGTGGCGAAAAGCAGCAAAAGCCAGGCGAGCCAACTGGTCCGTGGCGAGGAGCGCGAACAATGGGAAGCCTTGCGCGCCCTGCGGCGCAAGCTCGCCGAAGAACATGGTGTGCCGCCGTATGTCATCTTTCCCGACTCGACCTTGCTGGAAATGCTGCGCAGCCAGCCGACCTCGCTGGCGCAAATGGCCACTGTCAGCGGCGTCGGCGCGCGCAAGCTGGAGCGTTACGGCGAGGCCTTCCTCGAAGTACTCGGCGGCCAGGTCGAGGCGCCGAAACCGGTGGCCGACGTACGTCACGAACTGATCACGCTGGCGCGGGCGGGTATGACACCGGTGCAGATCGCCGGTCAGTTGCAGTGCTCGGAAAAGAACGTCTACGCCATGCTGGCCGAAGCGATCGGCAAGCAGCAGTTGTCGCTGGAGCAGGCGCTGGATCTGCCTGAAGACCTGATGGGTGAAGTCCAGGACGCCTTCCTCGACGGCGAAGGCGAATTGCCGCCGGTTTCCGAGATCGCCGCGCTGTTCGCGGGCCGGGTACCGGAAGGGGTTTTGTACTGTGTTCGCGCTGCCTTGCAGTCGGAATTCGAGATTTGAGAGATCGGTAGTGCTGATGTAACGATTCAGTACAGATCAAGCCTTGCCTCGGATCGAGGCTCATGCTTAGCTGACTAATAATTAGTTTTTATTTATTTCAGTCTAATCATGAGTGTTTTATGCCGTTAACCGATCAACACCGCTTTGGCATGCAATTGGCCCAGATGTCCCGTGGCTGGCGTGCCGAACTGGACCGCCGTCTGGCGGGCATGGGCTTGTCCCAGGCGCGCTGGCTGGTGCTGCTGCACCTGGCCCGTTTCGAAGAAGCTCCGACCCAGCGGGAGCTGGCACAAAGCGTTGGCGTCGAAGGCCCGACCCTGGCCCGTTTGCTCGACAGTCTGGAAAGCCAGGGGCTGGTGCAACGCCAGGCTGTGCTGGAAGACCGTCGGGCGAAGAAAATCGTGCTCTGCGCCCCGGCGCTTCCCCTGATCGAACAAATTGAAACCATTGCCACGCAACTGCGTCACGAACTGTTCGAAGGCGTCGATGAGGCGGATTTGAAGGTGTGCATGCGGGTTCACGGCCATATCCTGGGCAACCTTGAAAAATCCTGAGGCATAACCGACTGCCAGGCTTTTGAGAGACCGCATTGCGCAGACTATAAGAACTACTCGGCGATATCGTGTTCGTAACGGATGTACGAACGCGTACGGGTAATTTTTGTAGATCTCAAGGATGCTCATGCTCAAGTGTTGGCGGTTGGTTTTGCGCGGTTGTTCACAGGGGTTGCTGGCTGGGGCGGCGGTCACTTACTCGGCATGGGCTCCGGCGCTGGGCCTGGGTGAAATCACCCTGCATTCGGCGCTGAATCAACCGCTGCGTGCCGATATCGCCCTGGTGGATGCGGCTGGCCTGGAGGAGGGCGAGCTGTCGGTGGGCCTGGCATCGGCAGACGAGTTCAGCCGTGCCGGGGTCGACCGGGTCTTTTTCCTCGACAATCTGACATTCACTCCGGTCCTGCGCGGCAAGCGCAGCGTGATCCAGGTGACATCCAGCAAACCGGTCAGTGAACCCTTCCTGAATTTCCTTGTGCAGCTCAATCAGCCCAACGCCCGGTTATTGCGCGAGTACACGGTGCTGATCGATCCACCGGGGTCGCCAGGCATTGTTGCCGCCACCGATGAACCGGTTTCCCGTTCCCCGGCGTCTGCATTCCCCAAGGTTCAACCGGTCGAAACGCCGCCACCCATGGCAAGGACGACGCCAGCAACTGACGTCTCCATGGTTGATCCCGCTGTCGAACAACTGGCTGCCAGCACCCTGCAAAACCACCAGCTTCAATCCACAGTCGATGAACTCAATGCGAAGCTGCAAAGCCAGGATGAGCTGATCGACGGCCAGAAACAGCAGTTGGCCGAGCTGCAATCCCAACTGGCTGAACTCAAGAAGGTAAAGGCGCAACCCATGGTTTCTGATGCAGTGGCACCGGCCCCCGTCATTGCTGACCCCCCCGGGGTTGGCTGGTTGCAGATTGCCGGTGTGTCGGCGTTGATGGGGTTGCTGGCGCTGGGCTGGTTTGTACGTCGTCGGCACCAGCAGCATCAAGCCACGGATTCAGAGGCTCTGCCGTCGCCGCATGAGCCGTCGGCTGAGTTTTTTACCGAGCCAGTGATCTGGCCGCCCGTCACGCAATCGCCCACTGCGCAGCGCGACGGGGTGCCAGCCAATGATGAACTTGAGTGGGTCGATAACCGTCACACCATCCCGGTCGCTGCTGCCGTGGCGGCTCCGGGTTTGGCGATACCCGGCGAATCCGTCATTGACGATGAGTACCGGCTCAACCTGGAGGAGCTGTCCATGGCGTCGAGTTGGGACGTGATCAACCTGGACGAGACCAGGCAGCCGGGGGCTCTGGCCATGATCGAGCCTGCGTTCGGGTTAGAGGCACAACCTGATCAGCCGACTCGACAGTCACCGGCCGGGCTATCATAGCGGCCTCGTCAAACTCTGGAGTTGCGTCCCATCATGACTGCCCACAAACCGGAAATCGTCATCACCTATTGCACGCAATGCCAGTGGCTGCTGCGTGCGGCCTGGCTGGCCCAGGAACTGCTCAGCACCTTTGGTGACGACCTGGGCAAAGTCTCCCTGGTACCGGGCACTGGCGGGGTCTTTCATGTGTTCTGTGACGCCGTGCAGATCTGGGAGCGCAAGGCGGACGGTGGCTTCCCGGAAGCCAAAGTGCTCAAGCAGCGGGTCCGCGACCAGATCGACCCGGACCGCGACCTGGGGCACAACGACCGCACTCAGTGAGACGCCGCCTCGGCGGTAACGGCTTTCTTGCTCGAACTGCTTGAGAGCCTGCTGGACACCACGATTGCCACAATGATCAAGGCACCTCCCAGCAACATGCGCAGGGTCGGGTTTTCGTTGAACAGCAGCCAGGCGACGGTGATGCCGTAGACCGGCTCCAGGGCGAACACCACGGCGGCGGTGCGTGCCTTGATCACCGCCAGGCTGGCGACAAACAAACTGTGGGCGACACCGGTACAGAACA
The DNA here is from genome assembly GCF_058783925.1 of Pseudomonas sp. FW305-70. Taxonomy (NCBI): domain Bacteria; kingdom Pseudomonadati; phylum Pseudomonadota; class Gammaproteobacteria; order Pseudomonadales; family Pseudomonadaceae; genus Pseudomonas; species Pseudomonas sp. FW305-70. The sequence continues at coordinate 8,428 of NZ_JBYSYZ010000061.1, read as the reverse complement.
CGCCGAGCAGGCCGATCCACAGCCAGTCGATGGCGCGTACTTCGCTCAATTGAGGCGCCGCCACGGGCAGCAGGCACAGGGCAACCACCACGTTCTGGCACAGCGCGGCCTGCACGGGCGGGACGCGCCCGGAGCCGGCACGGTTGGTCAGCGACAGCAGGGCGAACAACAACCCGGAACCCACGGCCCACAGCAAGCCGCTGGTGGCGCCGCTGGCCAGGTCAAAATCAGGCGTGACCAGCACCAGGCCGACACTCACCAGCAGTACCAGCACAATCTCATTGGCGCGAATGCGCTCGCGGAAGATCAACCCTTCAAGGATCACGGTAAAGGCCGGGAAACTGGCGAAGCCGAGCGTTGCAATCGCCACGCCTGCGACTTTCACCGCAATGAAGAAACTCACCCAGTGCCCGGCGAGCAACAAGCCGCCGAGCAGCAGCCGACGCCAGTCCACGGCCTCGAGTTTCTGCCAGCGCGTCTGGCTGGCGAACCGTGCAAAAAACGCTAGCGCGAGCACGGCAAAAGCGGCACGGCCGAACACGATGATCGCCGGTGATGCGGCAGCCAGTTTGCCGAACACGGCGGTCAGGCCGAACATCAATGCGCCGATATGCAAGGCGCCAAGTGCGGTACGGGGAGTCATTGCAATCCTTGATGACAAACGAACAGAGGCCTCATTGAAGCGCGTAATGCCCCGTCAAGTCTGTCGGCAGACTAGCGTTTTTTGTCGCCAGCCTCGCGTCGCAGTTTTCCGGGCGATGCCCCGAATTCGCGCAGCACCGCCGCCGCGAAGGCACTCTGGGAGCTGTAGCCGACGCGGCTGGCAATCTCGCCGATGGGCAGCGCCGAGTTGCGCAGCATGCCCACCGCGATGTGCAGGCGTCGGCTGCGGATGTAGTCCATCGGCGTCTGCCCGCATTCAGCCACGAACCGCGCATGCAAACGGGCACTGGAGAGGCCGGCCACCCGGGCCAGGTCGGCCACCTGCAGCGGGTACGCCGCGTACTGATCGATGTGTGCATTCAGCGCGGCATAGGGCAGGCGCCGACCGCCGACGGCGTCGGGCCTGGCGTTGTTGAGGCTGGCCAGCAACAGCACCGCACCTTGTTGTGCGATCAGCGGATCCTCGACCGGACTGTTCGCCAGCCAGCTGACCAATTGGCTTTGTCCCGCGTCCAGGGGCAGGCGGCCGGCGTTGTCGAGCAAGCGTCGGCTGGACTCGGCGTGATCGCCCAACGACTGCGAAACCCATTGTTCGCCGGGCACATCCAGCACCAGGCAGCGGCTGCCATTGACGCTGCCACACGCGTGATGCGCGCCGCAGGGCACCACCACGAAACTCTGCTGGACCACCTGGCTGCCACGGCCGTCGACCTCGAAATCCAGGGCGCCCGAAAGCCCGAACACCAATTGCGCGTGTTCATGGCTGTGGACGATCAGGTCGTGGCTGTATTGGCGCAGCGTGAGGATCGGTCTCATCGCGGGTCTCCCGGTTCAGGGCGTCAGTCTACACCGAGCGGGCCAACAAGCGTTGTCACAGGACTGACTTGACGCTGTCATGGACCATTAACCGGGCCGCGGCAGACTTGGCAAAACTTGCCAGAGGGTTGCCCATGACCAGCGCCGAGCTCGCCAAACCCACCCGTAAGCAACGCGTACGGACGCTATGGATTTCCGACGTGCATTTGGGCACCCGGGATTGCCAGGCTGAACACCTGTCGCAGTTTCTCAAGGGCTACCACGCGGACAGAATCTACCTGGTCGGCGATATCATCGACGGCTGGAAACTGCGCGGTGGCATGTACTGGCCGCAGGCGCACACCAACGTGATCCGTCGCCTGCTGACCATGAGCAAGCGTGGCACCGAGGTGATCTACGTCACCGGCAACCACGACGAGTTCCTGCGCCGCTATTCGAAGCTGATCCTGGGCAATATCCAGTTGGTGGACGAAGCCGTGCACGTCACCGCCGACGGCCGGCATCTGCTGGTGATCCATGGCGACCAGTTCGATGTGATCACCCGTTACCATCGCTGGCTGGCCTTTCTCGGCGATTCGGCCTACGAATTCACCCTGACACTCAACCGCTGGCTCAATCATTGGCGCGCGCGATATGGCTACGGCTACTGGTCGCTGTCGGCCTACCTCAAGCACAAGGTGAAAACCGCGGTCAGCTTCATCAGCGACTTCGAAGAAGCCATCGCCCATGAATGCGTCAAGCGCGAGCTGCACGGCGTGGTGTGCGGGCACATTCACCATGCCGAGATTCGCAAGGTAGGCGAGGTGGATTATCTCAATTGCGGTGACTGGGTAGAGTCGTGCACGGCGCTGATCGAGCATTGGGATGGTTCGATCGAGCTGTACCGGTTGGCGGATGCCCAGGCGCGGGAGGCGCAGATGAAGGCGACGAAAGTTGCCGAGTTGGCCTGACAGTCATTTGGTGTTTGTACTGGCCTCTTCGTGGGCAAGTCGGATCGCCGCACCGCCGCTCCCACAGTGGGCGAAGGTGAGCACAAAACTTGTGGTCGCCAGATAACCCTGTGGGAGCGGGCTTGCCCGCGAATGGACCGCGCAGCGGTCCTGTCAGGCCGGCGCGTGCTCTTCCATCGCCGCCTTGTAGATCGAGTTCCTCGGACTGGCAAACAACCGCTCCATCATCGGCTCGAAGAAGCTCAATGGCAGCGTGTCATACGCTGGATCAAACGCCGCCGCATCGTATTTGGCACAGAACTCTACTGTCGCCTGGTATTGCGGATGGTCCTGGAACTGCTCGCGCAGATGCCGATCCATGCCCAGGTGATGAAAGAAGTAGTAGCCCTGGAAAATCCCGTGCTTTTCCACCATCCACAGGTTCTCGGCGCTGACGAACGGCTTGAGGATTGCTGCGGCAATGTCCGGGTGGTTGTAGGAGCCCAGGGTGTCACCGATGTCATGGAGCAGGGCGCAGACCACGTATTCCTCGTCGCGACCATCGCGAAAGGCGCGTGTGGCGGTTTGCAGGGAGTGGGTCAGGCGATCCACCGGGAACCCGCCAAAATCCCCCTCCAGTAACTTCAGGTGCGCCACAATCCTTGTCGGCAATTGTCGCGCGTAGGCACTGAAGTCTGCGGCGATGATCGCCCAGTCTTCCTGCGTGCCGTCCTTCATGTGGGTGAAGCGGGCATTGGCATTCATAGGCAACTCTCTTGTGACGGATGTTCTCTAGAACGGAACGCGCCCCAGCACCATGTCCCGGTACATGACAAAATCGCCGAGCAGGCTATAGAGGGGGTGTTGGAACGTTGCCGGGCGGTTCTTCTCGAAGAAGAAGTGACCGACCCAGGCAAAGCTGTAACCCGCCACAGGCAGGGCCCACAACAGCATCCAGGCTCCGCGACCAACGGTCAGCGCCAGTATCAAGATGACCAGCGTCGTGCCGATAAAATGCAGACGGCGGCAGGTACTGTTGCTGTGTTCGCTGAGGTAATACGGGTAGAACTCAGCGAAACTGTTGAATCGTTTGATGTTTTCCACGACTGCGATCTCTGTGGTTATTGTTCTGGCTGCAAGTTGTTCTGCGGGTAGCTTATTTGAGTCTAGAGTGATCAATGGCATCAGCCAGTGACAATAGGCGCCACTTTAGTATCCTTCGGTCAATAGCCGTCGCATGCGGCTCACCATGTAAGAAAACGCCATGAGCGAACGAACGACTTCTGCAAGCTGGGCGATGGGGATTGTCAAAGCGCTGGAGATGGACGGCCTGGATTGCCGGGTTCTGTTCAAGCAGCTGGGGCTCGACTACGCGGCACTGGATGATCCGGATGCACGCTTCCCGCAAGATTCCATGACACGGCTTTGGCAACGCGCGGTCGAACTGTCCGGCAACCCGGCCATCGGCCTGAACATGGGCAAGGTGGTGCGACCGGCGCAGTTCCATGTGACCGGTTACGCCTTGATGTCCAGCCAGACACTGGCCGAAGGTTTTCACCGTCTGGTGCGCTATCAGCGGATCATTGCCGAAAGTGCCGACCTGAGTTTCCAGTTGCTGGACGAAGGCTATGCGCTGATTCTGACGGTGCATGGCGACCATCTGCCACCGACCCGGCAGAGTGCCGAAGCTTCACTGGCCTGCGCCCTGGCGCTGTGCAGCTGGTTGACCGGGCGTACGCTGCAACCACGCAAAGTGCTGCTGCAAGGCGCCGAGCCGGCCAATCCGGAACCCTATAAACAAGCCTTCCATGCACCTCTGGTGTTCAACGCGCCTTACGATGCGCTGATTTTCGAGCGTGCGGACATGGAAGCGCCCTTGCCGACGGCCAACGAAGCCATGGCGTTGCTGCATGACCGTTTTGCCGGCGAGTACCTGGCGCGCTTTTCCGAAAGCCGCGTGACGCACAAGGCGCGGCAGGTGTTGTGCCGCCTGTTGCCCCAGGGCGAGCCCAAGCGCGACACCGTGGCGCAGACGCTGCATCTTTCCCAGCGCACCTTGCAACGGCGTTTGCAGGAAGAGGGCACGAGTTTTCAGGCACTGCTGGACGATACCCGGCGCGAACTGGCCGAGCAGTACCTGGCGCAACCGAACATGACCCTGCTGGAAATTGCCTATTTGCTGGGGTTCGCCGATCCGAGCAACTTCTTCCGCGCTTTTCGCCGCTGGTTCGATGCCACACCCGGCGAGTACCGGATGCGGCTGATGCAGGCGCCTGAAGCGGTCAATGACGCCAAAATGCCGGAATACACAGCACAAACACAGTGATGATCTCCAGTCGGCCGAGCAGCATGCCGAACGACAGAATCCACTTGGCGGCATCCGGCAGGGTCGCGAAGTTACCGGCCGGGCCGATGGTCTCACCGAGCCCCGGGCCGACACCGGACACGGTACTGGCCGCGCCGGTGAGGGCGGTCATCCAGTCCACGCCGAGCAGCGACAGCAGCAGCGCAATCACGCAGATGGTGATCGCAAAGAAGAACGAAAAGGTCAGGATCGAACGCACGATTTCTTCGTCGAGGCGGTGACCGTTGTACTTCTGCTTGATCACCGCGCGCGGATGAATCAGCTGGTTAAGGTTGGCCTTGAGCAGGATATAGGCCACCTGGAAGCGGAAAATCTTGATACCGCCCGCGGTCGATCCGGAACAACCGCCGACAAACCCCAGATAGAAAAACAGCATCAGCGAGAAGTTGCCCCAGAGGCTGTAGTCCCCCAGTGCAAAACCGGTGGTGGTCACTACCGACGTCACGTTCAGCGCCACATGGCGCAACGCCTCCAGCCAATGCAGCTGGGTAGTCCACCAGTACCAGGTGCCGAGTACCAGCCAGGTCACCAGCAGCATGCCGAGCAGGCCTTGAACCTGTTCATCCTTGATCAGCGCCCGACGGTTACCGCGCAACGTGGTGACATACAGGGTGAACGGCAGGGCACCGAGAATCATGACGACGATCGCGACCCAATGCACCGCAGGCTCCGGCCACTTGGCCAAAGACTGGTCTGAGGTAGAGAAACCGCCGGTGGAAATCGCCGACATGGCGTGGTTGATCGCGTCGAACAGGCTCATCCCGGCCCACCAGAACGCCAGGCTGCCAACAATGGTAATGCCGACGTAGGTTGCCACGATCAGGCGCGCCACCATGTGCGAGCGGGGCATGACTTTTTCCGAGCGGTCCGACGATTCGGTCTGGAACAGCCGCATGCCGCCGATGCGCAGCAGCGGCAGAATCGCCACCGCCATGCCGATGAAGCCGATGCCGCCGAGCCAGTGCAGCAACGAGCGCCACATCAGGATGCCGGGAGACATGGTGTCCAGGCCGCTGAGTACGGTTGCGCCAGTGGCGGTGATGCCGGACATGCTTTCGAAGAACGAGTCGGTGTAGCTGATGTGTTGGGTCAGCAGGAACGGCAGCGCGGCGAAGATGCACACCACCAGCCAGCTGCTGACGGTCAGCAGGTACATGTCCCGGGGGCGCAGGTGCACGTGTTCGGGGCGCCCCGGAATCACCAGCGCCAAACCGGCGACAAAGGTGATCATGCTGGCCCAGAGGAACGACGGCAGATCGCTCGTGCGGTCGAAAATGACCAGCGTGGCCATGGGGATGACCATGGAGATCGCCAGCGTGATCAGGAAGATGCCGATGATGAAACCAATGATCCGTAAGGTCGGCAACGCCATGAGGTCCGCTCGGCTGATAGAGGAAGGGCCGCCATTCTACCTGTGAGGCAGGGCATGTAAACCGGCACTGCTGCGGTAGTTACAGCTAGAATAGCCGCACAAATTTTTCAGGAGGTGGCCGATGCAGGCTCTCGACGCTTTGCTCAACCGTGTTTCCGTTCCGCGACTGATTGACCCTGCACCCACTGCCGAGCAGCGCGAGGTGCTGTTCAGTGCCGCCATGCGCGCTCCGGATCACGGTCACTTGCAGCCTTGGCGCTTCCTGACGGTGGAAGGCGCGGCACGTGAGCAAATGGGTGAGCTGCTGGCCGAAGCGGCGAAGCTTTCGGACGGCGAAGTCAGCGAAGCGGCCATCGACAAGGCGCGCAATAATCCGCTGCGGGCGCCGTTGGTGGTGGTGGTGATTGCGCGGTTACAGGATCACGTCAAGTATCCGAAGTCCGAGCAGTTGCTGGCGGCGGGCTGTGCGGCCCATGGGATTTTGCTGGCGGCCTATGCGCAGGGCATTGGCGCGGTGTGGCGTACCGGTGACCTGGCTTATTCGCCGCATGTGGCCAAGGGGCTGGGGTTGGCGGAAGGGGAAGAGGTGATTGCTTTCCTTTACCTGGGCACGCCGCAGAAAGAACCGCGAGTGGCCGAGAAGGTGGACCTGGCCGAGTTCGTCAGCGCCTGGCCGGGCAAGGCCTGAGCACCTCCGGGCAAAAATGTGGGAGCGGGCTTGCTCGCGAAGAGGGAGTGTCAATCGACATCAAAATTGACTGATCCACCGCTTTCGAAAGCGGTGGATCAGTCAATTTTGATGTCGATTGACACTCCCTCTTCGCGAGCAAGCCCGCTCCCACAGGTTTCAGGGCTGTACGACAGCCCCCGGCACCAACGGCAATTCCAGGCTGGCAATGAACCCGCCTTCAGGGTGATTGGCCAGCACCAGGCAGCCGCCATGGCGCTCCGCCGCTCGCCGGGCGATGGCCAGGCCCAGGCCGTGTCCGGCCGCGGTCTGCCCCGGCGCCCGATAGAACGGCTCACCGAGCTGGCTCAAATATTCGGCACTGACCCCGGGCCCGTGATCGCGCACGGTCACGACGATCCGCTCGCCCTGACGCAGTGCCTGCATTTCGATCGGCAGGCCACCCACCGGATTGAAACGCTGGGCGTTGCGCAGCAAATTGTCCACGGCCCGTTCGATCATGGTCGGCCAGCCCTTCAGATTCAGTTGCGACTCGGCTTCGAGGTGTACGAGCTGCTCGGGTGAACCGAGTTGAGCATCCTTCTGCAAGGTGTTGAGCAAGGCATTCAGGTCCACCTCTTCGGCACTGGCGTTATCGGAGTCGACCCGCGCCAGTACCAGGATTTCGCTGATCAGCGCTTCCAGTCGGTCGCATTCCCGGGTCAGGCGCGGCCATAGCTGTTCCCGTTCCTGTGGGCCGGCCCGTTCGGCGAGCGCCAGCGCGATACGCAGACGGGCCAGAGGCGAGCGCAGTTCGTGGGAGACATCGCGCAGCAGTTGCCGCTGACTGCCAATCAGACTCTGCAGGCGCGCACCCATGCGGTTGAAGTCATTGGCCAGGACGCCAAACTCATCGCGACGGTTGGCCAGCTTGACCAGGCTGTTCTGTTGATACGTGGTTTGTCCCAGGTCATGCACCGCTCCGCGCAGACGGCTGAGCGGGCGAGTGATGGAAAAGGTCACCAGCAGGCTGAACAAGGTCAGCACCACCAGGGCGATTCCCAGGGCACTGAGCGGCCAGAGCAGGCTCTCGCGGTGCCAGGCGTCCAGTTCCGGGTGTGGGATGCGGTAGATGAACAGGAAGGTGTCACCGGTTTTTTCGCTGGTGAACTCATCGGTCAGGCGCCGCCATGGCAGGCGCCGGTCATCATTGTTCTGGCGCGCCTCAAAGGCCGCCGCACGTCTGGGGAAGGTGCCGCGCACCACCGGATCGCCGCTTTCGTTAAGCACCTGAACGTCGATGTGATACTGGCGTTTGCGTTGCTGGAGAATGTCCTGGGCGGCGTCTTCGCCCTGGCTTTCGTAAGTTTGCGTCCACTGTTCGGCCAGCGTGTTGAGGCCCGGGTGGCGGCTGAGAATCCAGGCGTCCTGGTTGAGCATGTGCCCGAGCAGGATGGAAAGCCCTGCAACCAGAGCGATGGCCAGCCAGAAGCTGGCCAGGATACGCCAGAACAATGAACGCACAGGAAATCCTCAAACAAACACAGATCAGTGTGGGAGCGGGCTTGCTCGCGAAGGCGGTGTGCCAGTCGACAAATGCTTTAACTGGCAAACCG
>NZ_JBYSYZ010000060.1:0-24750 GCF_058783925.1 Pseudomonas sp. FW305-70 | reverse complement strand
GGCGGAGTGTCAGTGACAAATGTATTGACTGACACTCCGCCTTCGCGAGCAAGCCCGCTCCCACATTTTGATCTGTGTTGAATCAGGGCGTGCCAAAAAACGAGCGGATCCCGTGATCGCGGAAATACCGTTCGATCACTTTCGGGTCCGCGCACGTCTCGGCAATCGCTACATAGGTATCGGGCCGCAACAGATAAAAGCCGTTGCGCCCCAGGCCCGCTGCTTCGAACGCCGGTCGCCAGTCGAACACATGCAGCGGCAGATGGTGCTCGTTGCACCAGGCGATCATCTCGTCGCTGGTGTCGCCATAGACATGCACCTGCCAGGTCATGCATTTCAGTGACTCAAAGTTGTCCCCCTCACCGTCATGGGCCCAGGGCAGGCGGTCACCGCCGTGCACATGCCCGGCAACGCCTGTGCTCAACGGCATGCCCCGATAATTCAGGGTGATCTGCGACACCGTGCGAAACAGGAATTGGCGGGAGGTTTCGAACGAGGTGATTTTCGGGATCAGGAACGGCGCCAGGCGCGTACGCAGCAAATCGGCCATCGGCCCGTCGGCGGTGACGAAGGTGAAGACCCGGTCAGTGGTCGCCACCAGTTTGCGCGCAAACGCAATGCGCTCGGTTTCATAGGTGTCGAGCAATCTGGCCTCGGCGGCGCCGCTCAGCACGGCCGCCAGCTTCCAGGCCAGGTTGATGGCATCGCCAATCCCGGTGTTCATGCCCTGGCCGCCCGCCGGGCTGTGCACATGGGCCGCATCGCCGAGCAGAAACGCCCGGCCATTGCGAAAATGATCCGCCACCCGGTGATGCACGCGGTAGGTCGAGAACCAGTTCAATTGCTCGATCTGCACCTTCATGTGCTCGATGGCCCGGCTGCTGACGTCTTCGAAGCACAGGGTCTCGGCGTGGTCGGCGCGCTCGTCGCGTACGGTGCCGATCAAGCGCGCGCGGCCACTGCCTGCCAGCGGGAACACGGCAAGGAAGTCCGCCTCGTCGAGGTCCACGTGCAGTTCACCGTTGAATGTCGGGCCACTGCCCTGTACGTCGGCGACGTAGAAAATCTGCTGGTAGGTACCGCCGGGAAACCCGGTATCCAGGGTCTTGCGCACAATCGACCGGGCGCCGTCGCACCCGGCCAGGAAACAGGCCTGACAGATTTCCTGCTGGCCGTCGGGCAGATGCAGCGTGGCCGTGATGCCGTCTGCGGTTTGCTCGAAGCTGGCCAGTTCGGTGTTGCGTTCCACCGAGATGCCGAAGGCTTGCAGGCGCTCGATCAGCAGCCGTTCGTGCTCGTCCTGCGGGAAAATTTCCAGGAACGCGTAGGGTGTCAGTCCCTCGCCGACCTGGGTCAGTGGCAAGTGCGCCACGGGTTCACCCTTGACCCAGAAGTTGGCAGCCGCCACCCGATGGCCGTATTGCACAACCGCGTCGGCCAGCCCGAGTTGTCGATACAGTTCCAGCGTCCGCGCCTGGACAGCCAGTGCCCGGGACGTGGTGCCTGGGGCCGAGGCCTTGTCGACAATCCGCACGCGCACGCCCAGCTTGCTCAGCCACAACGCCAGGACCAGGCCGGTCGGGCCGGCGCCGATGATCAACACATCGCTTCTGTGCATGAACTCATCCTCCTCGCTGGGTAGAACAAGTATGGACGACTCGGCCCTCTGTAGGAGCGAGCTCGCTCGCGATGAACGAAAGAGCGCCGCGTTAATCCTGAAGGTACGCGTTATCGTTAGCGTCCATCGCGAGCAAGCTCGCTCCTACAGGTACAGATACAGGCACTCGACCCCCTGTAGGAGCGAGCCCGCTCGCGATGAACGAAAGAGCGCCGCGTTAATCCAGAAAGTCCGCATTATCTTTAACGTCCATCGCGAGCAGGCTCGCTCCTACAGGTACAGGTACTCGGCCCCCTGTAGGAGCGAGCTCGCTCGCGATGAACGAAAGAGCGCTGCGTTAATCCAGAAAGTACGCGTTATCGTTAACGTCCATCGCGAGCAAGCTCGCTCCTACAGGTACAGGGCTGCCCCCAATCAGAAGTCGATGGTGCCCGACAGCTTCGCCGTGCGCGGTTCGCCCTGGGTCAGGTAACCCCCCTGGGCCGATTCCCAGTAGCTCTTGTTGGCGACGTTTTCCACGCCCAGGCGTACGGTCACGTCTTTTTCCTGGACCTTGAACGCGTAGCGGGCGCCGGCATCGAAGCGGTTCCAGGCCGGCAGGCTGAGGTTGTTCGCCGCGTCGGCGTATTGGCCGCCGGTGCGCAACATGCGTCCGTTCAGGGCGGCGCCCGGCAGGCCCGGCACGTCCCAATCGACACTGGTATTGAACTGGAAGCTCGGCACGCCGATGGCCCGGTTGCCATCGTTGAGGCCGTCCTGGGTGTTCTTCAGTTCGGCGTCCATCACGGTCACGCCGCTGAGCAGGCGCAGGCCGTCGATGGGTTCGCCGAAGACATTGAGCTCCACGCCCTTGTTGACCTGTTCACCGTCATGAACGAACACAGCGGTGGTGTCGTCGATGACTTGGGTGTAGCCGTCAGCCGGTTGTTCGATGCGGTACACACCGAGGGTCGCACCATAGGTGCCCATGTCGACTTTGACCCCGGCTTCAACCTGTTTGGAGCGCGACGGTGCAAACACTTCATTGCCGTTGACCACGACCCTGGAGCCGGAGGTCGTCGGAGCCGTCGGGCCCTGGGCCAGGCCTTCGATACGGTTGGCGTAGAACGACACATGGTCCCACGGCTTGAACACGATGCCGTACACCGGCGTCGTGATCGACTTGTCGTAGTTGGACGTGCGGTTTTGCGTGTCGTAGTCGTAGCCTTGAACGACCAGCTGTTGACGGCGTACGCCCAGGGTGACCAGCAGGCGATCATCGATAAAGCCCAGGGTGTCGGACACGGCGGCGCTGCGCATGAAGGTTTTGCCAGTGATGCCCGGATCGCCCAGGTCACCGCCGGAGAAGCCGCCCGCTGGCGCCGGAACGTCAATCGGGTGGTAGATGTTGTTCGGGTATTGGGTCAGATCGAAATCGAAGGCGTTGCGCTGTTGGGTCCAGATCCCGGCCAGGCCGAAGTTCAGTTTATGGGTCACCGGACCCGTGGCGAAACGGCCATTGAGGCCGGCCATGGCGCTGGTGTTATCTTCTTCGTGGGGAATGAACGAACCGCTGGTCACCGAGCTGCCATCGTTGCCCACCAGGGTGGTGGAGTCGTAGTTGCCGACTTCGCGGGTGTGCTTGGCGCCGCCGGCGGCGTAGGCGGTCCAGCTGTCGTTCAGGTCGTATTCGGCGCGCAGCATGCCGAAGGTGTCCTCGATCTCGCTGAAGCCCCACTTCTGCGCGTAGTTGGTGTCGGCGGAGGGCGCATCCGGGATGTGCGTGGCGTCGCCAAGGTTGACCGAGCTGCGGCCGCCGTTGATGCGTTCCTTCGAATAGACGAAATCGCCGGACAGGCGTAGCGCATCGCCGCGGTAGTCGAGGCCCAGGGCGAACAGTTTGGAGCGCTGGTTCTCGTCGTCGATGGCGGTGTCGCCTTCACGTTGGGACAGGTTCAGGCGGGCACCGAAGCGGTTGTCCTCGCCAAAACGCTGACCGATGTCCAGGTGTTCGCCGATGCGTCCGTCGTCGCTGATGTCCGTGGTGAACCGTCGCAGCGGCACGTCACTGGCGCGCTTGGGTTGCAGGTTGACGCCGCCACCGATGCCGGAACCGGTCGGGGTGACACCGTTGATGAAGGCGTTCGGCCCCTTGAACACTTCCACACGTTCCATGGCATCAGTGGAAATAATCTGCCGCGGCAGGATGCCGTACAGGCCGTTAAAGGAAATATCATCGCCGTTCAGGGGCAGGCCGCGAATCATGAAGGTCTGGGCCTGGTTGGAAAAACCGGAAGCCTGACGCACCGAGGCATCGTTGAGCAGCACATCGCCGACGGTTTCGGCCTGCTGGTCGCGGATCAACGCTTCGGTGTAGGACGTCATGGTGAACGGAACGTCCATGATGTCCTGGTTGCCCAGGATACCCAGTTGACCGCCGCGTGCGACCTGACCACCGGCGTAGACCGGGGGCAGGTCGGACGGTGCCGGAGCCTGGGCGTTGACATTGACGTCGCCCAGCACCAGCGGTTTTCCCTGGGCCTCGGTTGTTTCGGGCGTTGCGGCATGGGCCGTCAGGGACAAGGAGCAAAACAGGGCCAGTAGCGTCGGGCGAAAAGGCACGCAGAGTCGTGCTGGAGTGGTCATGATGGGTTCCTGGACGGCGCGCGGCCGATTGGAAAAAGGGGCGGCGCGGGAACTCCATGCGCAAATACGACTCCAAGCGCGAATGGTAGTTGTTCTCAGTAACGTTATGCAATGCGTTTTCTGCAAGGTACACAGGCGTTTTCTGCACGCGCAGATTTCGGATAACGGGGCTTCAGGGCCGTTTCAGTGGCAAATAGAGGCACGCGGTGGACAACGGTCATAGCCGCTGCCCTGACATTGCTCGTATGGTTAAGCCGGACCCAAGGACTAGATGGAACGACATGCAAGCCAATCGATTGATCTTCAGCATCGCCGCTTTGTTGATACTGGCCGGTTGCGGCAGCCAGCGGACCCAGGAATCGGCGGCGCGTAGTCCGGCCCAGGTGAAGGCTGAGATTGTGCGATTGCTGCCGGCCAAAGCCGCCGACCCCCAGGGTTGGGCCACAGACATTCAGGTGGCGTTTACCGCGCAAGACATCTCGCCGACCACGCAAAACCTGTGCGCGGTTTTGGCCGTGACCGAACAGGAGTCGACCTTTCAGGTTGATCCGAGCGTACCGGGCCTGGGCAAGATCGCCCGCGACGAGATCGACCGTCGCGCCGCGAAGGCACACATTCCCGGCCTGCTGGTGAGCGGTGCGTTGAAGCTCGACTCGCCCAACGGCAAAAGCTACAGCGCCCGCCTGAATACTGCGCGCAGTGAAAAGGAGCTGAGTGGCATTTTCGACGACTTCATCGGCATGGTACCGATGGGCAAAACCCTGTTCGGTGGCTTCAACCCGGTGCATACCGGCGGACCGATGCAGGTCAGCATCGATTTTGCCGAGCAGCAGGCCAAGGGCTACCCGTATCCGGTGCAGGGCTCGATCCGTCGTGAAGTGTTCACCCGGCGCGGTGGCATGTATTTCGGCATCGCGCACCTGCTGGGGTATCCGGCAAGCTACCCGCAGCCGCTGTACCGCTTTGCGGACTTCAACGCGGGTTGGTACGCCAGCCGTAATGCCGCGTTTCAGAACGCAGTGAGCCGGGCTTCCGGTGTCCCGTTGGCGCTGGATGGCGACCTGGTGCGTTACGGTTCGATCATGCCCGGCACCACGGAACTGGCCGTGCGTACCCTCGGCAAGCAACTGGACATGCGCAATCCGACGATCCGCGGGCAACTGGAAGAGGGCAATACCCTGGCGTTCGAAGACAGCAAACTCTATCGACGGGTTTTCGAACTGGCCGAACGGGTCGAAGGTCGGCCGTTACCCCGTGAAGTGTTGCCGGGGATCGTGCTGCAAAGCCCGAAAATCACGCGCAAACTGACCACCGCGTGGTTCGCCAAACGGGTCGATGAACGTTACCAGCGCTGCATGGCGCGGGCAGGGAAGTAATCGCGGGCTAAAAAAAGCATAAAAAACCCGGCGGGTGAGGCCGGGTTTTCGTCGAGTCCTGCGGTAAAGCCCTGCATTCAGACAGCGCGGCTTTCGATCAGGCGATCGGAACCACCTTCGGCAACGCGGTTTTCGATCAGACGATCCGAACCACCTTCGGCGACCCGGTTTTCGATCAGGCGATCCGAACCGCCTTCGGCAACGCGGTTTTCGATCAGGCGATCCGAACCGCCTTCGGCAACGCGGTTTTCGATCAGGCGATCGGAACCACCTTCGGCGACGCGGTTTTCGATCAGTCGATCGGAGCCACCCTCGGCCACACGGCTTTCAATCAGACGATCCGAGCCGCCTTCAGCGACCACAGGTTGAGCAGAAGTAGCGGCGAAAGCGTTAACTGCGAAAACCGAGAAAGCGATGCTGAGGAGGGTTTGGCGTTTCATGATGTGTGCTCCGGGGTGCTTATGGGTTGGTATGGAGCAGATGTTACGCCGTGGATTTTTTAAGAGAACTTCATTGAGGTGATGGTGAACATCGATGGCAGTGATAGGACCTGCGCCATACCTCTTGTGAGCTTGATGGTGCGATCGTCGGATGGTCGCTGCGTGGCAGGTGGCGGCTTCTACACTGGAAAGCTGGCGCGTTCCTCTGCCGGGACGGATGATGAGGCACTGCAGAGATCGCGGTGTGCAAGGAGACGATTATGTACCAGCTCTACGGCCATCAGAACTCCGGGGCCGCGGCCATCGAGGCCGCCCTTGAACTCTGTGATGTTCCTTATCGCTTCATTGATGTCGAGGCGTCCGCGGAGGCGGCCCACGCGCTGGAGAAACTCAATCCGCTCAAACAGATTCCAACCCTGCAACTCCCCGATGGCGCTGTCCTGACCGAGAGCGTGGCGATCCTGATTCACCTCGGGTTGAGCTTTCCCGCGTCGAGGTTGTTGCCCCAGGACCCGGCCGAGCGGGACCAGGCCATTCGCGCCATGGCGTACATCGTCAGCAATTGCTATGCGGCCATCGGCATCATCGATTACCCCGAACGCTGGCTGGCCGGGGCGGATGAGTCGTCCAGGCAGAATCTCATGGAGGGAACCCGCCGGCGCCTGCACTGGAGTTGGGAGGTGTTTGCCGACCAGTTTTCGGGCGAGCTGTATCTGGGCAGCGAGAAGCCGGGGGCCCTGGATGTGCTGACGGCGGTGATCTCGCGATGGGCGGGCAGTCGGGAACATTTGCGCACGACGCGGCCCGGGTTTTTCGCCTGGCTGGAACGCATCGACCGCCACCCGGCACTGGCACCGGTGTTCGCCCGGCATTGGCCAGTCTGAACACCGAATACCAAATGTGGGAGCGGGCTTGCTCGCGAAGGCGTAGTGTCAGGCAGCATTAATGTTGACTGACCCACCGCTTTCGCGAGCAAGCCCGCTCCCACAAGGGGCCTCGGTGTGTCGGCTCACTCCCCGCGAATGTACTGTTCCAGCTGGCGAATCAACTCCGCCTGTTCGGCAATCGCTTCCTTGACCAGGTCACCGATCGACAGCAGGCCGATCAATTTGCCGCCTTCGACCACTGGCAAGTGACGCAGGCGTTTATCGGACATGATGCCCAGGCAGGTATCCACGGTTTGATGGGTGTCGACGGTAATCACCGGTGACACCATGATGTCGCGCACCGGCGTGCCCACCGAGGAGCGGCCGTGCAGCACCAGTTTGCGCGCATAGTCCCGTTCGCTGATGATGCCCAGCACTTCATCATTCTCCACCACCAGCAAGGCGCCGACGTTTTTCTCGGCCATCTTCATCAGCGCTTCGAGCACCATGTGATCGGGCTTGATCTGATGCACTTCCTGATTCTTCTGATCTTTGAGCTTGAGCAGTTGGGCGACGGTTTTCATGGTGGTTACTCGGGTGTTGTCGTTGTCCTTGAAGAATCGTAGACGCAAGCGCTCAGGGCAAGAGCGAAAGCGGCAGATAACACGCAAAAAACGTCATTCGGCGGTTTTTCTTCGGTAAACCCCTTATTTGCGGCCAGCACCTGACCTGTGGGAGCGGGCTTGCTCGCGAAAGCGGACTGTCAGCCAGCAAAGATGTTGAATGTGCTGGCCCCTTCGCGAGCAAGCCCGCTCCCACAGGATTTATGTTCATCCCGAATCCCGGGGCCATACGCGCTATCCCTGCCGATGACAGGTAGAATCACCCTCTGAATCAACGTTGAGGTTTGCAGTGGTGGATCTACAGCAGGGCTTCGTCCTGACCCGGCATTGGCGCGACACCCCGGCCGGTACGGAAGTCGAGTTCTGGCTGGCGACCGACAGCGGTCCCCGGCGCATCCGCCTGCCTTGCCAGCCCTCGGTGGCGTTCATCCCTGCTGCGCAGCGTCTGCAGGCCGAAAGCGTTTTGCATGACGAGAAGAACGTCGAGCTCAGGCCCCTGGCCCTGCAGGATTTCGACCATCGTCCGGTCCTCGGACTCTACTGCCGGCAACATGGCCAGTTGATGCGCCTGGAAACCGCGTTGCGCCGGGCCGGTGTCGACGTGTTCGAAGCCGACGTGCGCCCGCCGGAACGCTACATGATGGAACGCTTCATCACCGCGCCAGTGCGCTTCAGTGGCACGCCGAATGCCGAGGGGTTGCTGCTCGACGCGCAGATGAAACCCGATCCCGACTATCGGCCGAGCTTGAAACTGGTGTCCCTGGACATCGAGACCACGGCCCAGGGCGAGTTGTACTCGATTGCCCTGGAAGGCTGCGGCGAGCGTCAGGTGTACATGCTCGGCGCGCCCAATGGCGACGATAGCCAGGTGGATTTCCAGCTTGAATACTGCGATTCGCGGACCCTGCTACTGAAAAAACTCAACGACTGGTTTGCCCGGTTCGACCCCGACGCGATCATTGGCTGGAACGTCGTGCAGTTCGACTTGCGCGTGCTTCACGAACACGCCCGGCGCCTGGCGGTGCCGTTGAAACTGGGGCGTGGCGGCGAGGAAATGCAGTGGCGCGAACATGGCAACGGCAAACATTACTTCGCTTCAGCCGCTGGCCGCCTGATCATCGACGGTATCGAGGCCCTGCGTTCGGCGACCTGGAGCTTTCCCTCGTTCAGCCTGGAAAACGTCGCGCAAACCCTGCTTGGCGAGGGCAAGTCCATCGACAATCCGTACCAGCGCATGGACGAAATCAATCGCATGTTCGCCGAGGACAAACCGGCGCTGGCCACATACAACCTCAAGGATTGCGAACTGGTCACGCGGATCTTCGCCAAGACCGAGTTGCTCACCTTCCTGCTGGAGCGGGCCAGCGTCACGGGACTGCCGGCCGATCGCATGGGCGGTTCGGTGGCGGCATTCACCCACCTGTACATGCCGCTGATGCACCGTCAGGGTTTCGTCGCGCCGAACCTCGGGGGCAAGCCACCTCAAGCCAGCCCGGGCGGTTTCGTCATGGATTCGCAACCGGGACTGTACGAATCGGTACTGGTGCTCGACTACAAGAGCCTCTATCCGTCGATCATCCGCACCTTCCTGATCGACCCCGTGGGGCTGATAGAAGGGCTCAAGCACCCGGACGACAGCGAGTCGGTGCCGGGCTTTCGCGGCGCACGCTTTTCTCGCACCCGGCATTGCCTGCCCTCCATCATCGCCCGGGTCGCCGAAGGCCGGGAAACCGCCAAGCGCGAACACAACGCACCGCTGTCCCAAGCGCTGAAAATCATCATGAACGCGTTCTATGGGGTGCTCGGCTCCAGCGGTTGTCGCTTCTTCGACACGCGCCTGGCATCGTCCATCACCTTGCGCGGGCACGAGATCATGCTGCGCACCCGCCAGTTGATCGAGGCCCAGGGGCATGCAGTGATTTACGGCGACACCGACTCGACGTTCGTCTGGCTGCGTCGCGCCCACGGCCAGCAGGAGGCGGCACAGATCGGCCAGGCGCTGGTCGCGCACGTCAATCAGTGGTGGCGCGAGCATGTGCAGCAGGAATACGGCTTGCAAAGCGTTCTCGAGTTGCAGTTCGAAACCCACTACAAGCGCTTTTTGATGCCGACCATTCGCGGTGCCGAAGAAGGCAGCAAAAAGCGCTACGCCGGACTGGTGACCCGCGCCGATGGCAGCGACGAAATGGTCTACAAGGGCCTGGAAACCGTGCGCACCGACTGGTCGCCGCTGGCCCGGCAATTCCAGCAAGAGCTGTATTCGCGGATCTTCCTGCGCAAACCCTATCAGGATTACGTGCGTGACTACGTGCGCAAGACCCTGGCCGGCGAGTTCGATGACCGGCTGGTTTATCGCAAGCGTCTGCGCCGCACCCTCGATGACTACCAGCGTAACGTCCCGCCCCACGTACGCGCGGCGCGCCTGGCCGATGAGTACAACGACAGCCAGGGTCGCCCGCGGCAATACCAGAACGGCGGCTGGATCAGCTACGTGATCACCGTTGCCGGCCCCGAACCGCTGGAAGTGCGCAGCGCGCCCATCGATTACGACCACTACATCACCCGGCAACTGCAACCGGTGGCGGACGCGATACTGCCGTTTGTCGACGACGACTTCTCAACCCTGATTGGGGGGCAGCTGGGCCTGTTTTGAGTCCATCAGCGACAAGGTCCAGTCATCCAGGATGCCGTGGAAGTATTGGTTCAAGGCTTGCTGGAAAAGGCTGTCGGCGGCATCGACCTGGGCGAACAGGGTCATCGAGGAATGAAATTTCAGGTCGTCGGGATGACCGAAAATCCCGGCCACCGAGCGCTCCCGGATGTTCAACACTTCCTGGGTACAGGTGCGCAGGCGGGGGCCCAGCAACGGATGCTCAAGGTAGGCCAGGGCCTCCTCCCGCGAACGAATGGCAAAGCGGCGCGACATCTCGCTGCCGCCGAGCCCGGCAAACTGCGGAAAAATGAACCACATCCAGTGACTGCGCTTGTGTCCGTTGTTCAGCTCGTCTTGAACCCGGTCGAATACCGGGTCCTGAGCCTGGAGAAAGCGTTGCAGATTGAACGGGTCCAGGTGGTCGGTGCTTCTCATGGCGAAGCTCTCAGACAGACTGCGTTGGCTCAGACCATGGCCAGCCGCTGTTTGCGTTGTGGCGCATGAAACGCGTGGTCCAGCGCCTCCAGATCCCCGGGTTCAAGTTGCAGCGTGGCAGCTTGGGCATTGAGTCGCACATGCTCGGGCCGGACCGCTTTGGGGATGGCGATCATGCCGTCCTGGCGCATTATCCATGCCAGCGCCACCTGTGCCGGTGTGACGCCGTGCCGGGCGGCCACCTGCTTGAGCGTGGCATTGGCGAGCATTTCTCCACCCTGGCCGATCGGGCAGTAAGCCATGACCGGCAGCCGCTGCTGTTGGCTCCAGGGTAACAAATCAAATTCTATGCCGCGCTGCTCAAGATTGTAGAGCACCTGATTGGTGGCGCAGGCCGGGGCATCCAGTTCCAGCAGGTCATCGAGGTCGAAATTGGACACGCCCCAACGACCGATCTTGCCGGCATCGCGCAGGCGCTCGAAGGCGTCGACGGTTTCCCCCAGCGGATACTGGCCACGCCAATGCAGCAGATACAGATCGATGTAATCGGTGCCGAGCCTGCGCAGGCTGCGCTCGCACGCCTGGGCAATGCCCTGGCGGCTGGCGTTGTGCGGGTACACCTTGCTGACCACAAAGACGCTGTCGCGCTGTCCGGCAATGGCATCGCGGACCACTTCCTCGGCGCCGCCTTCGGCGTACATTTCAGCGGTGTCGATCAGGGTCATGCCCAGTTCGATGCCCTGGCGCAGTGCCGCGACTTCTTCCCTGTGCCGAGAGCGGTCCTCGCCCATCTGCCAGGTGCCCTGGCCAATGACGGGCACCTGGGCGCCAGCCAATTCAAGCGTGCGCATGCAAACCTCCTGTGTGTATTCGGTGATGTAGGCGCTGTGTACCGTTCTCATGATGTTCTGATCCGTTTTTTCTATGAACATTCCCCTGCCGGTGATCGATTGGTGCCGCCCGATACTGCACTTTTTCGAAATGCCTGGCTCTATCCATGGCAGCCTGCGGCGATCCCCACCGTCGGCCCATGCCCAAGTTCAAGAACCCATGGCTCGAGTTTCACCCGCGAACAGCACAAAAATCCGCCGTCATTGCCTGCTGCTGGCAGGTCTGTCGATGTTCTTCGTCACCGGTTGCAGCCAGCAGCAAGGCAGCGACATCATCACCCAGATGCGCGAAGGCAAACCCCAGGAGTTCCTGCAGACCAGTGTCGACCGCATGGCCACCCTGACCATGCGCGACAACCTCGACAGCCTTTACCTGATTATGGGCAAGCTCTACCTGCGCAACCCCGATGAGCTGAAAAAGTCCGGTTTCCTCGATGCCCGTACGGCCGGCAAGCAAGTGCGCATGGCCATTGAACAGCAGCAGCCATTACCGACCCTGGGCGGCAAAAAGGACCTGGCGGCCCTGCGTTTTGCCATGAGCCCGGAATTTCTCGGCGATCGGGTCGGAGCGTTCATCTATGCCATCGGCAGCATGCTGGTGACCGCCCATGGCAATCGCACCGAGTTTTATATGACCGATACGATCAACCCGGTATTCGTCAGCAATGCCGCACGCAACATCGAGATTGCCACCTGGATCCTCAGCCAGCGACAAGACAAGCAAGGCCAACCCCTGCTGTTTTCCAACGAAATCTCGGAGGAGGGCAGCAACCTGAGCTTTGCCGTCGAGTTCGGCAAGATCGTCGCCCGGCTGGACCTGCTGACCCAGATGCTCGACGAGCGCTACCGGCGCATCGGCTTGAACTATGCCCAGAGCCTGGTGTTCCTGAATTTCCTGCCGGTGCAGTGAGCACGACACATATTCCTTGTGGGAGCGGGCTTGCTCGCGAAGGCGTAGTGTCAGGCAGCGTCAATATTGACTGACCCACCGCTTTCGCGAGCAAGCCCGCTCCCACAGGGTTACATGATGGTTCCGGAATAAAGATAGATCGCATCGATATAACTGGTTATAAGAAATATCGCTATGCTGCGGGCCAGATTTCCCCTGCGATCTTTGTGGACGTATCAATGGATTTAGTGAACATCGGGTTGGTCGTGGCCGGGTTGGTGGTTGGCTTCATTGTCGGCATGACTGGCGTCGGTGGCGGGTCGCTCATGACCCCGATCCTGCTGTGGTTCGGTATCAACCCGGCGACGGCGGTCGGTACCGATCTGCTCTACGCGGCGATCACCAAGTCCAGCGGCGTGCTGGTTCACCGAAAGAACAACAACATCGACTGGGCGATTACCGGTTGGCTGACCCTTGGCAGCGTGCCGGCGGTGGCACTGACGTTGTGGTTCCTGAGCAGCCTGCACTCCAGCCCCGATGCGATGAACGCGATCATCAAGCAGGCCCTCGGCTTTGTGTTATTCGCCACGGCGCTGGCGATTCTGTTCAAGAAGCGTCTGCTGGATTTCGCCCACAAACGTGCTGGCGGCCACTACAACCCCAGCGGCTCGCGCCTCAATGTCCTGACGGTCATCACTGGCCTGGTCCTCGGCACCATGGTCGCGCTGACGTCCATCGGCGCCGGTGCACTGGGCACCGTGGCCCTGTTCATTCTCTATCCGATGCTGCCGACCCGCCGCCTGGTCGGCACTGAAATCGCCCACGCCGTGCCGCTGACCCTGGTCGCCGGCCTCGGCCATGCGAGCATGGGCAACATGGACTGGCAGGTCCTGGGTTACTTGCTGGTGGGATCGTTGCCGGGGATTTACCTGGGCAGCCACCTGACCGGGCGCATCTCCGACGAACTGCTGCGCCCTTGCCTGGCGACCATGCTGTTGTTGATCGGCTACAAACTGGCGTTCTGATCGAGGCTGCCACGCCGGCTTCACTCGCGGGTGAATATTTCCAGCAGATGCCCGTCCGGGTCATCGAAATACACCCGCCGTCCTCCCGCGTAATCATTGATCTCCCTCAGACGCTGCTTACCCGGGTCGGCCCACCATGGCTGACCGTTGGCCAGCAGGCGGGCGAAGGCCGCATCGAAGTCCTCGTCGCCCATCAGGAATGCGTAGTGCTGAGACGCTATCGGCGGGTCGTTGTCGTAGAAATCCAGCGACACGCCGTTATCCAGTTTGACGATCAGCATCGGCCCGAAGGGCTCCGGGGCGGGCAGGCCAAGGAGGCCGCTCAGGAAATTCGCCGAAACCTGCTTGTCCCGGCACCAGACGATGGTGTGGTTCAATTGAGTGCTCATGCCCAGCTCCTCACGACGGATCAAGCGGGTTGTCATGAGTGTTCAGATTAGCCCAGCCTGTTGCGCAATGACCGCCCTGACCTAAGCTTGGGACAAGGCGAAAAAATTTGCGGTACGTCACCCGGAACAATCGCCGCGATGCGCAATCATTAGAGCGTGGATATCAAAAAGGAGATGCGCATGCTCATCAGGTCACTGACCATGGCTATCTTGCTGGCGATTGCCGGCACCTCGTTCGCCGCCGATGGCGACTCACCACTGGACATGGACAAGGGCAGGGCCCGACCACTGATTGTCATCGCTCCAAGCACCGTGGATCCGACCTGGGTCAGCCTGAAAAAGTCGCTGGATGAGCCGGCCAATCGCAAGGGTTTTACCGACCGCAACATGGTGCTCTACACCGTGCTCAACCTGATGGGCCAGCGCGACGGCAAAGACCTCGGGCCACAGGACACCGCGGCGCTGATCCGCTCGCTCAAGCTGGGTGCCGGCGCCAAGACCAAGGTGATTCTGGTCGGCAAGGACGGCGAAAAGAAACTGGAACAATCGGACGCCATCAAGCTGGACGAGATTTTCAGCGCAGTCGATCAATTGCCGGCGGCCGAGAAAGAATTTACCGCGACAGTGGCCGCTCCCGTCGCTGAAGCCGAGCCGGCGGCCAAGGGCGCCAAGCCCGGGAAAAACAGCAAACCGGCCAAGCCTGCCAAGCCACCGGAAATGCCGGATGATTGATCCCTGTTGCAGCGAGCACAGCCTGTGTTCGCTGCACAGCAGCGCAACCCGTACCTGAAGAACCGCTGACTCTCGCTCAAGGTTGAGCCAGAATTTGATGGATGACATTGACCAGCACGGGCGAAAAAGGCTGAAGGCATTGAGCCGCATCGGGAACCTTCAGATCCTCCAAAAGCAGGCTTAGGAGTTCTTCGTCTTCAAATTGCAGCTCTTCCGGAGGTCCGCTCTGACTATAAATGAGCGCATCAACCATCGCTTTTCGTTTGCCAACAAGTCCTTTGTTACTTTGCTCTGTATGGCCCAGATTCAATGTCTGAATTGTTAATTTGGCCCGCTCGGTCGTTCCCGCGACCAGGCCGGACAAGTAGAACTTCAATTCGGACTCGCATTCGGCCATCAAGGGCGTAAGCGGCAACACCCGTGTTCCTCGACCATGGCCGCATTGGTGCAGGCGCTGGCAACTGGCGACGATGTTGGAAAAGTCCAGGGTTCGATTCGGCGCACGATCCTGGGCTTCAAGGTGTTCGTTGTGAGCGCTATCAACGGTGATCGACTGACAGCAATACGCACATAAGCCGTATTGTTCCGAGATACAGGATGATCGAATGGACCGACTTTCTTCCGGCGGTAAGTCCCGGTAACGCAACGTGTTGTTCGAGCGTTTAAAGCGAGTCAACGAGGGTGGCTCCATGCCTTTGTCGATCTTACGCACGACGTAGCTCCAGCTTACGGATCAACAAAGCCGCCTTCGCCAACTCCAGATGTCCCTCTGGCAGCTCTAGAGAAAGCTCGGAATACAGTTTTTTCGCACCGTTCAGATCGCCATCTTGTAAATGTTTGAGCAATTGATTCAGGCGTTTTTGCACGTCGCTATTGCGTACATCGGTGTGCATGACCTCCAGCAACACCTGATTGGCATCCAATCCATACAGACCATTGTGTTCCTGCAGTTCCCCGTCATTGAGCACGTAGCACAGCACGTCTTTCGCGTCGCTGATGACCAGCGGCGAGTGAGTGGTCAGGACAAACTGGCAATTGGGGAAGGTCTCGCTCAACTGCCGAATCAGGCTGCGCTGCCATTTGGGGTGCAGGTGCAAATCGACCTCGTCGATCAGGACGATGCCGTCACCCTCCAAGGGGTTGTCCAGAGACTGATTCATCATCGCCAATCGGCGAGCGATGTCGCCGACCAACGCCATCATCGACTTTTCGCCTTGCGAGAGCTGGGAGACGTTAAGCGTCACGCCGTCCTTGTCGATTGCCATGTGCAGGCGTGGCTTGCGCTGCACTCGCAAATTGCTGAAGCCGGGCATGAATGCGGCGATAGCTGAGCGAACAGCCGTCAATTGACGGTCGCGAGACGAAGCCTTCAACTGGGAAAGGGTTTTCCAGATATCACTGTCCTTGCCAAACTTTGCGGAAATTTCGGCTAACGCAGTGTCGGATACACCGGTTTCGTTTTCGCTGTCTTCGCGTTCACGGAACCATTCGAAGAAGCGACGGAAATCGACGCCGCGATTCAATGCGTTGTCGTAGCCGTCGAGTTGGTCGAAGGTGTGTTTGGTGCGGATTTTTAGTGGGATTTCCAGAACCGAGCGTTCGACGGGGTAGTAGGCGATGAGTGGGAGTGAGGCCTTGTCATCTGCTGTCAGTTGGTTGCGGTAGTGGTCCGCCAAGCGAGTGACATCTGATAATTCGCTATGAACAGTAGACTTCCGGCCTTGCCTGGTGCGAGCAATTCCCCATCTAAACAGTGCATCTTCAGGATCAGCCTCGGGATTGTTTGGATTTGCCTGAGACATGTCTACTACGGCAATCAAAATGGACGCGACAGAAGTGCCGTTTCGAATGTCCTCTTCCGCAAGGTGATTGCCATTGCCTTTTTCGGTGCGAATTCTTGAAACCAACCAGCTCAAAGAGGTAGCCAGTGATTTCAAAAGGGTGGTTTTCCCTGCTCCATTATTCCCCACCAAGACCGTCACATTTGAAGGATGTTGTGGGGTGGGGGCCAACGGAATGTCCAATTCGGTAAACCGACCGACATCCGTGACCTTGAATTTGCTGATTTCCATTACAACGCCCTTTTAGGGTCAGTCGGTTTGAATAGTTGAGCGCGCATTATGTCATTCCCGGCCACGGATTGATCCGATGCCGTTCGCAGGCTTGGGAGGTCCATTAGATACAACGGTTTCGCCTGCATCACAACGGTCATGAGCAAAAAGGTGTTTGTAACTAGATGCTTAGAAAATCGAGCGTAGGCAAAGGACTTCAATTGCGTCGGAAATTTCCTTCAAGGCGTGGCGTATCCCGTGAACTGGTGCCCATTAGACCGTATCGATAGTCTTCTTCAGCCGCTGCAAATCAGCGGTCGGATGTGGAAGTCCGTTGGTTCAAGCCATCTACCAATGCCCCTGGAGCGCAAGTCGACATTTTTTATGTCAACATTGCCGCGTTTTGGCGGCTGTGCGCGGGAGCACTTTCGAGTGCACCGGGTTTTGGTGGATTGACCTGGACTTCCACACCTGCGTACAGCTGCCACCCTCATGTGGAAGTGAGATGGGTAGTTTTCTCAACAATCCCCAATGGTACTTCTTCATGAAAAAGCTAAGTCCGAATCCCCCGCAATCCCCATCCGACTCAAATTCCCCACTGTCAGACATCACCGAACCCGCCGTCAGCGCTCGCTTGCGCAACCCCAAACACGCCGACCCGGTCAGTCACATCTTCACCATCCTCCCAAACGTCGACACCCCAACGCTGCTGTGCCACGCCTGTGAAACCCTAGCGTCCCTGAACGTGCTGGTCACCGATCTGGCCTGTAACCTGGAAAGCTCCAACCGCAATGTGGCCCTGTCGATTCAGCAATTGGCAGTGGTGGGCGAATTGTTGGTGAACCGCGCGCTGGACAATATCGACCCACCCGAAGGTGTGCCGATCAATTAAGCGTGACACTTAACCTGTGGCGAGGGAGCTTGCTCCCGCTGGGCAGCGAAGCGGCCCCAACAAATGGGCCTGCTGCGCAGTCCAGCGGGAGCAAGCTCCCTCGCCACAGGTTCCGCGCTGGCCGATCCCTTGACTGATCGGCATTAACCTCTAGTAGCCCCCTTTTTCAAGCAAGGCTTATTGGGCAAGGGCGCTGAGAATCCGATGCGCAATCCTGACCCGCTGCGCATTCGGGAAGTTTTTGTTGGCCAGCATCACAATGCCGATCTCCTTCGATGGCACGTACGCCACGTAAGCGCCAAAGCCACCGGTTGAACCTGTCTTGTTGATCAACACGTTCTGCGGCTGCGCTTGCGGCGGGTGCAGCCACTGGACTTTGTGCGCCTCCATGGCCATCGGCGTGGAGTTGCCGTCGAGCAAGCGATCCAGTGTGATCGGGTAGCGATACATCTCCCAGCCCAGGCCCTGGGTCATGTCGCCAACGCTGTAGTAGGCGCTATGGGTCAAGGCGATGGCTTGCTGCAACGGCTTTTCCAGAGACGCCGGCTTCATGTTGGCGTCGACGTAGGCCAGCAAGTCTGCGGCGCTGGTTTTCACCCCGTACGCCTCGGAATCCAGCGCCCCGGGAGTGACCCGCACTGGCTTACCGTCCTTGTTGTAGCCCTGGGCGTACAGCGCCATCTGGTCCTGCGGCACATGCACATAGGTGTGCTTGAGGCCCAGTTTCGGCAGCAGGGTTTTCTCCATCAGGTCATCAAACGGCTGACCCATGCTGTGGGCGGCGAGGTAGCCGAACAGGCCAAGGCTGGGGTTCGAATACAGTCGGTGGCTGCCGGGGGCGTAGAGCGGTTTCCATTGTGTGTAGTAGCCGAGCATTTTGTCGGCCGAATCAGATTCGGCAGGAAATTGCAGCGGCAAGCCGCCGGCGCTGTAGGTGCCCAGTTGCAGCACGCTGATGTTGTCGAAAGCGCTGCCGCGCAAGGCCGGCAGGACTTGGCTGGCCTTGTCCGACAGTGACAGTTTGCCCGTGGCCTGGGCGTAGGCGGCGAGGGTGGCGGTGAAGGTTTTGCTGACGGAGCCGATTTCGAACAGGGTGTCCTGTGTGACGGGGCTGCCGGTTTCTTTCGAGGCGACGCCATAGTTGAAGTAGTGCGCTTGGCCGTTGACGGTGACCGCCACGGCCATGCCGTGGATACCTTCGGCCTGCATCACCGGTTGTACGGCGGCGTTCACCACCGTCTCGATTTGATCCTGTGCCACGCACTGGCCTGCGGCAAATATCGCCATGCCGGCGGCGATGGTTTTCAGCCTGTCCATGTGGGTTTCATCCGTCGTTGATTCAGTTGCGCGCCATTTTAGGGGGTTAAGCGCCATGCTCCGAGCGCTTTTTAACCCGGCCGCCAACAGGCGGCCACGCGCAACCCTTGAATCAACTCACTTGGCGTTTCAACGCACCAGGCACGGCCGCTTGTTATCGAACGTCCAGCCCGGAATCAAAAACTGCATGGCCACGCTGTCATCCCGTGCCCCCAGGCCCATGCCTTTGTACAGTTCATGAGCTTTGGCGACCTGATCCATGTCCAGTTCCACCCCCAGCCCCGGTTTCTGCGGCACCTGCACGCAACCGTCGACGATTTGCAGCGGGGCCTTGGTCAGGCGCTGGCCATCCTGCCAGATCCAGTGGGTGTCGATGGCGGTGATCTCGCCCGGCGCGGCTGCCGCGACGTGGGTGAACATCGCCAGGGAAATGTCGAAGTGGTTGTTGGAGTGCGAACCCCAGGTGAGGCCCCATTCGTGGCACATCTGCGCCACGCGCACCGAACCCTGCATGGTCCAGAAGTGCGGATCGGCCAGGGGGATGTCGACCGACTGCAACTGGATCGCGTGACCCATTTCCCGCCAGTCGGTGGCGATCATGTTGGTTGCGGTTTTCAGCCCCGTGGCCCGGCGGAATTCAGCCATGACTTCGCGTCCCGAGTAACCGTTTTCCGCCCCGCACGGGTCTTCGGCGTAGGCCAGTACGTGGTGCTGATCGCGGCACAGGCGGATGGCTTCTTTCAGTGACCAGGCCCCATTCGGATCGAGGGTGATGCGCGCATCGGGGAAGCGTTCGGCGAGGGCCGTGACCGCTTCGATTTCGGCGTCGCCGCTGAGCACGCCGCCCTTGAGCTTGAAGTCCTTGAAGCCATAACGCGCGTGCGCCGCCTCGGCCAGGCGGACCACCGCCTCGGCGGTCATGGCTTTTTCGTGACGTACGCGGAACCAGTCGTTGTCGGCGTCGGGCTCGCTGCGGTAGGCGAGGTCTGTTTCGTTGCGATCACCGACATAAAACAGATAGCCAAGCATCTTCACTTCATCGCGCTGCTGGCCTTCGCCGAGCAGGGCGGCGACCGGCACGTCCAGGTGCTGGCCGAGCAGATCGAGCAGCGCGGCTTCCAGGCCGGTGACGGCGTGGATGGTGATGCGCAGGTCGAAGGTCTGCAATCCGCGACCGCCGGCATCGCGGTCGGCGAAGGTCTGGCGTACCTGGTTGAGAATCTTCTGGTAGGTGCCGATCGGGCTGCCGACCACCAGGCTGCGTGCGTCTTCCAGGGTCTGGCGAATGCGCTCGCCACCCGGCACTTCGCCGACACCGGTGTGGCCGGCGTTGTCCTTGAGGATCACGATGTTGCGGGTGAAAAACGGGCCGTGGGCGCCGCTGAGATTGAGCAGCATGCCGTCGTGGCCGGCCACCGGAACAACCTGCAGGCTGGTGATGATCGGGGCTTTGGCGATGTCGTGTGCGGTCATGTTGTTATCCTTTTAAACCAATGATTCAGGCGTGGTGGGGCGCTGGTTTGCCCGGTGCGGTGACGGGGCGACCTTGGGTTTGTTGCGTGCGGCAAAGACAATGATTGCGGCGATGATCGAGGTCGCGGCCAAGCCGTAGAGTCCGCCCTGGATGGAGCCGGTGCGTTCCTCCAGCAGACCGAAGGTGGTCGGCGCGACGAAACCGCCGAGGTTGCCCACCGAGTTGATCAGCGCGATGACACCGGCGGCGATGCGTGCGTCCAGGTAAGCCTGGGGAATCGGCCAGAACAGCGATGAGGCCGATTTGAAGCCCAGCGCCGCAAAACAGATCGCGACGAAGGCGAAGACCGGCCCGCCGGTGGTGGACATGAACATCCCGGCAGCGGCGATCAGCAGGGCCGCGGCGACCCAGGCTTGCTGATGCTTCCACTTGGCCGACAACGAGGCGAAGGCATACATGCCGACAATCGACAGCAGCCACGGAATCGAGTTGAACATTCCGACCTGGAAGTCGCTGAGGTCGCCCATCTTCTTGATGATGCTCGGCAGCCAGAAAGTCGCGGCGTAGATGGTCAGCTGGATAAAGAAGTAGATCAGGCAGAACAGGATGATCTGGCGGTCCTTGAGCAGCTTGCCCAGTGACGGCTTGATCGGTGTGGCGGCTTCGCGGGCCAGTTGCTCGTCGTCGATGGCCTTGACCAGCGCGTCCTGCTCGTCGCGGCTCAGCCATTTGGCATCGTGGGGTTTGGAATCGAGCCAGAACCAGACAAAAACACACAGACCCACCGAGAACATGCCTTCGATGAAGTACATCCATTGCCAGCCATGCATGCCGAGTCCGCTGATTTGCAGCAGCAAACCGGACAGGGGGCCGGAGATCAGCGAGGCAATCGCCGAGCCACTGAGGAAGATGGCAATCGCCTTGCCACGCTCTACGCCAGGCAACCAGCGGGTGAAGTAGTAGATCACCCCGGGAAAGAATCCGGCCTCGGCCACGCCCAGCAGAAATCGAAGGATGTAGAAGTGGGTTTCGTTCTGGATGAACGCCATGCCTGCGGCGACCAGGCCCCAGGTCAGCATGATCCGCGTCAGCCAGATGCGGGCGCCGACTTTTTGCAGAAGGATGTTGGAGGGCACTTCGAACAGCGCATAACCGATGAAGAACAGGCCGGCGCCGAGGCCGTAGGCGGCCGCGCCAATGCCCAGGTCGTGTTCCATGTGGGCGCGGACGAAACCGATGTTCACTCGATCAATGTAATTGACGATGAACATGATGACGAACAGCGGCAAGACGTGACGTTTGACTTTGGCGATGGCGGACTTCAGCGCTGAATTGGCGTCGTCGTGCATCCCGGAGACGGATGTATTCACTGCGTTTTCTCCCACTCGTTATTTTTATGCGGGGTGAAGCTGAGTGCTGCGTTGTTGATAGACATCATACAACTAGATTTTTTGATGTTGCAACCGCCTTTGTTCAATGAAATGGTGCTGTATTAGAGATTTTTTATTCTGGCGATGGTGGCGGGTGGCCTTTAAAGCGAATCGATATGGGCTGTTTGTTGAGTGTTGTCATACAAGTTGGGCGAGATTTTTCAGGATTCCCGCCCGGCGCGGTGCTAGGATTCGATAGCCCTGATTTCCGGACACCCTCATGCAAGAAGACCTCGAAGCACCCGCCCGCAAGCGCAGCCACAACCTGGCCCATGACCTGGTGGAGAAACTGACCCAGCGCATCCTGCTCGGCCAGATGTTGCCCGGCGACAAGCTGCCGTCGGAAAACACCATCGTTCAGGAACACGGGGTCAGTCGCACGGTGGTGCGCGAGGCGATCTCTAAATTGCAGGCCTCGGGGCTGGTGGAAACCCGGCATGGCATTGGCACGTTCGTGATCGAGCGCGCACCGGAGCAGGGGTTGCGACTGAATGTCGACACGGCGTTGGGGGTGCGCAGCATTCTGGAGTTGCGCATGGGCCTGGAAACCCAGGCGGCGGCGCTGGCGGCAACTCGCCGCACCGATCTGCAACTGGCGCAGATGCGTGAAGCGCTGGACGATTATCAAAGCCTGCTGGCCAACAACGACAGCTGTGTCGAAGCGGACCGGCGTTTTCATCTGCTGATCGCCGAAGCCACCGGCAACGTCTGCTTCACCGAAATCATGCAGCACCTGGGCAGCGCCATGATCCCGCGCACCCGGGTCAATGCGGCCGAGCGGGGGGCCGTGGACTTGAGCAAGCTCGGCGAGCTGGCCAATCTTGAGCACGAGGCGATCCTCAACGCCATCAAGCGCCAGGACCCGGACGCGGCGCGGGCGGCGATGTGGTTGCACCTGACCAACAGTCGTGACCGGTTTTCGGCCAGCTGATCGTCAGTGACACCGCGTTATCGTTCATCGCGGGCAAGCCACGCTCCCACAGGTTCTGGGTCGTGCTCAGGAACCGCGGCAACCATAAAACCCTGTGGGAGCGGGCTTGCCCGCGAAGGCGTCAGGCCAGACGGCGCAAAACATGGATCAGACCCGAGCAACCTGAACAACCACAGCCCGCCGCTCCAGATTCAACGCCAGCACGCTCGCCAACACCACCAGCCCACCCACCACTATCATCAACGTCGGCCGTTCGCCGAGCGCATAAGACGCAATCACCATCGCCGTCGGCGGCGTCAAATACAGCGTCATGGTCGCCCGGCTCAAATCGATATGCGCCAGCACATAGGCCCAAGCCAGGTACGCCAGGGCACTGGGGAATATCCCCAGGGCAATCACTGCCCACTGCACGCGCATCGGCGCCAGGGCGACTTGATCCACAAGGCCGGGCAGAAAAATCAACAACAGCACCGTACCGGACCATACCGTGTAGCACACCAGCGTCAGCCCGTCGTAACGCCCGGTGTGATGTTTTTGCAGGGCAAAGTAGAGACTCCATGACACCGCCGCCAGCAGGATCAGCAAGCCGTGGGCGTCAATGCTGCCCAGGCCATGATCGCCCGCCACTACGATCACCACGCCAAACAACCCGAGCAGCACACAACCCCAGCGCCACAGGCTCACCTGATCCTTGAGCACGAAGCGCGCGATCAATGTGCTGAACAGTGGCGTGGTCTGGGCCAGGACGCTCGAAGCGCCTGCGCTGACTCCCTGCTGCCCGAAGTTGATCGCCACGTGATGCAGGCTCACGGCAAAGAAACCCAGGCCGAACATCAGCGGCAAGTCTCGCAGGCTGGGCAGGCGAATGCCTTTGATGACCGCGACCACGGCCATGAACACGGAGGCCAGCAGGAAGCGCAGCAGGGCCAGGTGCACGGGGTCGTAGGCCTGCAAGCCGATATGAATGCCGGTCGGGGAGTATCCCCAGCACGCCACGACAAATGCCATGGCCAGAATGATTTTCCAGGGTGAAACGGGGGAGGGTGTGAGCGGCGTCATGGTCGTGCACCTGTGGGCTGATGCACGGAGTATCAGAAAGCCTATCGTTCGCCACAACTGACTTATACTGTGCTAATCGTTCACTATGGGTGATGTATGGAGCTGGCACAGATTCGCATGTTCAAGACCGTGGCCGACGTCGGCAGCATCGCCCGCGCGGCCGAATTGTTGCATTGCGTACCGTCCAACATCACGGCACGGATCAAGGCCCTCGAGGCTGAGCTGGGTGTCGCGCTGTTCCTGCGCGAAGGCCGAGGGCTGCGCATCAGCCCGTCGGGGCAGACCTTCCTGGCCTACGCCTCGAAAATTCTCGCCCTGACCGCCGAGGCCAAGCGGGCGGTCGACCCTTCGGCCGAACCCTCAGGGCCGTTGCGCATCGGCGCCATCGAATCGTCGGCCACCGGGCGTTTGCCGCGCCTGCTGGCGAAATTCCACAAGCGTTTCCCGCAGGTAGCGCTGGAACTGACCACCGGCACCTGGAGCCAGTTGCTCGACGACACGCTCAATCACAAGCTCGACGGCGCCATCGTCGCGGTGGATGTCGAACGTTCGCACCTCAAGCGCACGCCGATGTACCGCGAAGAGTTGCTGCTGATCGCCTCGACATCCCTGGGGCCGTTGCGCAGCGTGACGGACCTGCATGACAAGACGATGTTCCTTTGGCCCCAGGGCTGTCCTTACCGGGCGGCGATGGAGCATTGGCTATTGCGAAATGGGTTGGCGCTGCCGATTGTCAGCCTGGCCAGCTATGGCGCGATTGTCGGTTGCGTCAGCGCCGGGGCCGGTGTGGCGCTGGTGACTAAAGGGGTTTTCGATCAATACGCCAAGGGCGCCGGGTGCGTGGCGTTTGAGTTTCCCGAACTGACGGCCATCGAGAGCCTGTTCTACTGGCACGAAAACGCCGGGGTGCACCCGGCGCGTGAGGCGTTCGTGGCGATGCTCCGCGAGGAATTTGCTTAACGCAGTACCTGTGGGAGCGGGCTTGCTCGCGAAGGCGGTGTGTCAGGCAACATTGACTTTGAATGTGCCGTCCCC
>NZ_JBYSYZ010000059.1:0-27484 GCF_058783925.1 Pseudomonas sp. FW305-70 | reverse complement strand
GTGTGTCAGTAGACATAAACGTTGGCTGACACACCGCCTTCGCGAGCAAGCCCGCTCCCACAGGTTCGGTGTGTTGAAAAAAATCAAGGTTGAACCCAGCTTTTAAGCACCGCCCCGCAATACAGCCCGGAGAGGGTTTTCATCACCTGGATCACCTCGTGACTGGCGAGACCGTAAAAAATGTACTTGCCTTCACGACGGGTCGCGACCAGTCCTTCATCGCGCAGGATCCCCAGTTGCTGGGACAGGGTCGGTTGGCGCACGCCGGTCATTTTTTCCAGCTCGCCGACGTTGCGTTCGCCCTGGGTCAGCTGGCACAGGATCAACAGGCGATCCTCATTGGCCAGGGCCTTGAGCAGCGCACAGGCCTTGGAGGCCGAGGCGCGCAGTTGGGCGACTTCACATTCGGTCAGACTGGATTGCATTTGCAGGATGCCTTCAACGTCACTTAAGCTGCGAACATTATGTTTTTACATAAAGTGTTGCAACTGACTTTTCCACCCCTGCACAGGTTCGTGTCCATGCCCGCACTG
This sequence comes from Pseudomonas sp. FW305-70, assembly GCF_058783925.1. NCBI lineage: Bacteria > Pseudomonadati > Pseudomonadota > Gammaproteobacteria > Pseudomonadales > Pseudomonadaceae > Pseudomonas > Pseudomonas sp. FW305-70. The sequence continues at coordinate 26,951 of NZ_JBYSYZ010000059.1, read as the reverse complement.
ATTGAAGCTTTCCTCGACCCCGCCTCCTCGACCTACAGCTACGTGGTCTACGAGGCCGATGGCGGGCAGTGTGCGATTGTCGACCCGGTGCTCGACTACGACGGTGCGGCCGGGCGTACCGCGACCACCCAGGCTGACAAAATCATCGCCTTTGTCCGAGCCCATCACTTGCAAGTGCAATGGCTGCTGGAAACCCACGCCCACGCCGACCACCTGTCCGCCGCGCCCTATCTGCGCCAGCAGCTGGGTGGAAAAATCGCCATCGGCGAGTCGATCAGCAAGGTCCAGGACGTGTTCAAGGCGCTGTTCAATCTGGAGCCATCCTTTCGCGTCGACGGTTCGCAGTTCGATCACCTCTTTGCCCCCGATGAGTCGTTCATGATCGGCAACCTCAAGGCGACCGCCCTGCACGTGCCCGGCCATACGCCGGCGGACATGGCCTACCTGATCGACGGTGATGTGATTCTGGTGGGCGATACGATGTTCATGCCCGATGTCGGCTCTGCCCGTTGCGATTTCCCCGGTGGCAATGCCAACCAGATGTTTGCCTCGATCCGCAAGCTGCTGGCCTTCCCCGCCAGCGTGCGCCTGTACGTCTGCCACGACTACCCGCCCGAAGGGCGCGCTCCCGAATGCATGACCACCGTCGGTGAACAGCGCAAAAACAACATTCACGTGCGCGACGGTATCGACGAAAACGCCTTCGTGGAAATGCGCACCCGGCGCGATTCGGGGTTGGGGATGCCGACACTGTTACTGCCGGCGATCCAGGTGAATGTGCGGGCGGGGAACTTGCCGCCGGCCGAGGACAACGGCGTGACCTACCTGAAAATCCCTCTGAACAAACTCTGACCCTGTAGGAGCGAGCTCGCTCGCGATGGACTTGAGGGCAACGCGTTTATTCAGAAGACTCGCGTTATCGTTAACCTCCATCGCGAGCAAGCTCGCTCCTACAAGGTGATCGTTATTTCAGGTGCCCAGCGTCAGGCCATTGGCCGGCAACGGCAGCGCGGTCTTGTACCTCACCTGCTTGAGCGCAAAGCTCGATCGAATGTTCGCCACCCCCGGCACCTTGGTCAGAAAATCCATCATGAAACGCTCCAGCGACTGGATGGTCGGCACCAGCACCCGGATCAGGTAGTCCGGGTCGCCGGCCATCAGGTAGCACTCCATCACCTCGGGGCGGTCGGAAATCGCTTCTTCGAAATGCTGCAACGCCTCTTCCACCTGCTTCTCCAGGCTGACGTGAATGAACACGTTCACGTGCAACCCCAGCAGGTCGGCATCGAGCAACGTCACTTGCTCGCGGATCACCCCCAGTTCTTCCATGGCCTTGACCCGGTTGAAACACGGCGTCGGCGAGAGGTTCACCGAACGTGCGAGGTCGGCGTTGGTGATGCGCGCATTCTCCTGAAGGCTGTTGAGAATGCCGATATCGGTACGGTCCAGTTTGCGCATGAGACAAAACCACCTGTTTTTTATGCTTATGCAGGTTTTTTATCTGCAAATGATCTTTAACGCAACGAAACAGAGAGAAATATTCTTCTTGGGCGGGCCTATGATTGTTGTAGGACAAGATTTCTTCTACCGAACGAAATCTGTCAGCTCACTACAAGAAATTCACAAGATCGAGCGTAGAAGCCATGACCCAAGCGTATGAACCGCTGCGCCTGCACGTCCCCGAACCCTCGGGCCGTCCCGGCTGTAAAACCGACTTCTCCTACCTGCATCTGACCGATGCCGGCACGGTGCGCAAACCCCCAATCGATGTTGAACCGGCTGACACGGCTGACCTGGCCCGAGGCCTGATCCGCGTGCTCGACGACCAGGGCAATGCCCTTGGGCCGTGGGCCGAAAACGTGCCGGTGGAGATCCTGCGCAAGGGCATGCGCGCCATGCTCAAGACCCGCATCTACGACAACCGCATGGTGGTCGCCCAGCGTCAGAAAAAGATGTCGTTCTACATGCAGAGCCTCGGCGAGGAAGCCATCGGCAGCGCCCAGGCCCTGGCCTTGAACATCGACGACATGTGCTTCCCGACCTACCGCCAGCAAAGCATTCTGATGGCCCGCGACGTGCCGCTGGTCGACCTGATCTGCCAGCTGCTGTCCAACGAGCGCGATCCGCTCAAGGGCCGGCAATTGCCGATCATGTACTCGGTCAAGGAGTCCGGTTTCTTCACCATCTCCGGCAACCTCGCCACCCAGTTCATCCAGGGCGTGGGCTGGGGCATGGCCTCGGCGATCAAGGGCGACACCAAAATCGCTTCGGCCTGGATCGGCGACGGCGCCACCGCCGAGTCGGACTTCCACACCGCCCTGACCTTCGCCCACGTGTACCGCGCGCCGGTGATCCTCAACGTGGTCAACAACCAGTGGGCGATCTCCACCTTCCAGGCGATCGCCGGTGGTGAAGCCACCACCTTCGCCGGTCGCGGCGTCGGTTGCGGCATTGCCTCCCTGCGGGTCGACGGCAACGATTTCTACGCGGTCTACGCCGCCTCCGCCTGGGCCGCCGAACGTGCGCGCCGCGGCCTCGGCCCGACCATGATCGAATGGGTCACCTACCGCGCCGGCCCGCACTCGACCTCCGATGATCCGTCCAAATACCGCCCTGCCGATGACTGGAGCCACTTCCCGCTCGGCGATCCGATTGCGCGCCTCAAGCAGCACCTGATCAAGGTCGGCCAGTGGTCCGAAGAGGAACACGCCGCGGTCAGCGCCGAACTGGAAGCCCAAGTGATCGCCGCTCAGAAAGAAGCCGAACAGTACGGCACCCTCGCCGGCGGCCAGATTCCAAGCGCTGCGACCATGTTCGAAGACGTCTACAAAGAGATGCCGGAGCACTTGAAGCGCCAGCGCCAAGAGTTGGGGATCTGACATGAACGATCACAACAACAATATCGAGCTGGAAACCGCCATGACCACGACCACCATGACCATGATCCAGGCCCTGCGCTCGGCCATGGATGTGATGCTTGAACGTGACGACAACGTCGTGGTCTTCGGCCAGGACGTTGGCTACTTCGGCGGCGTGTTCCGCTGCACCGAAGGCCTGCAGAACAAATACGGCACCTCCCGGGTGTTCGACGCGCCGATCTCCGAAAGCGGCATCGTCGGTGTCGCCGTGGGCATGGGCGCCTACGGTCTGCGCCCGGTGGCCGAGATCCAGTTCGCCGACTATGTCTACCCGGCGTCCGACCAGATCATTTCCGAAGCCGCCCGCCTGCGTTATCGCTCGGCAGGCGAGTTCACCGCACCGATGACCCTGCGCATGCCTTGCGGCGGCGGTATCTACGGCGGCCAGACCCACAGCCAGAGCATCGAGGCGATGTTCACCCAGGTCTGCGGTTTGCGCACGGTGATGCCGTCCAACCCGTACGACGCCAAGGGCCTGTTGATCGCCTCCATCGAAAACGATGACCCGGTGATCTTCCTCGAGCCAAAACGCCTGTACAACGGTCCGTTCGACGGCCACCACGACCGTCCGGTAACCCCGTGGTCGAAACACCCTGCCGCGCAAGTCCCGGACGGTTACTACACCGTGCCGCTGGACGTCGCTGCGATCACCCGTCCGGGCAAGGACGTCACCGTGCTGACCTACGGCACCACCGTGTACGTATCGCAAGTCGCTGCTGAAGAAAGCGGCGTTGACGCCGAAGTCATCGACCTGCGCAGCCTGTGGCCGCTGGACCTGGAAACCATCGTCAAATCGGTGAAAAAGACCGGCCGTTGCGTGGTGGTGCACGAAGCGACCCGTACCTGCGGCTTTGGTGCCGAACTGGTATCGCTGGTGCAAGAGCATTGCTTCCACCACCTGGAAGCGCCGATCGAACGCGTCACTGGTTGGGACACCCCTTACCCGCACGCGCAAGAGTGGGCGTATTTCCCAGGGCCGTCCCGAGTGGGCGCGGCGTTGAAACGGGTCATGGAGGTCTGAATGGGCACGCACGTCATTAAAATGCCGGACATTGGTGAAGGCATTGCAGAAGTTGAATTGTCGGTCTGGCACGTCAAGGTCGGCGACATGGTCGTCGAAGATCAGGTGCTGGCCGATGTCATGACCGACAAGGCGATGGTCGATATCCCGTCGCCGGTGCATGGCAAGGTGATTGCCCTCGGTGGCCAGCCGGGCGAAGTCATGGCGGTTGGCAGTGTGCTGATCAGCATTGAAGTCGAAGGCGCGGGCAACGTTAAGGAGTCGGCGCAACCGGCTCCCGTTAAAGAAGCCCCGGTGGTCGCACCAAAAGTTGAAGCCGTGGTTGAAAGCAAACCGGTCGCTGCCCCAGCGCCGAAAGTTGCTGTATGCCAGGGCCCTATGGTGGCTCGCGCGGCCGATGAACGTCCGCTGGCCTCCCCGGCCGTGCGCAAGCATGCGCTGGACCTGGGCATTCAGTTGCGCCTGGTGCGTGGCACCGGCCCGGCCGGTCGTGTGCTGCATGAAGACCTGGACGCCTACCTGGCTCAGGGTCAGTCGAATGCATCGACGGTCAGCAGTGCTTACACCCAGCGCACCGACGAACAGCAGATCCCGGTGATCGGCATGCGCCGCAAGATCGCCCAGCGCATGCAGGACGCCACCCAGCGCGCCGCCCACTTCAGCTACGTCGAGGAAATCGACGTCACCGCCGTGGAAGAGCTGCGCGCGCACCTCAACGAAAAACACGGCGCGACTCGCGGCAAGCTGACCTTGCTGCCGTTCCTGGTCCGCGCCATGGTCGTCGCCCTGCGTGATTTCCCGCAGATCAACGCTCGTTATGACGATGAGGCACAGGTCATCACCCGCCTCGGTGCCGTGCATGTCGGCATTGCCACGCAAGCCGATATTGGCCTGATGGTGCCGGTGGTGCGTCACGCCGAAGCCCGCAGCCTGTGGGACAGCGCAGCGGAAATCTCGCGTTTGGCCACCGCCGCGCGCAACGGCAAGGCCAGCCGCGATGAGCTGTCCGGCTCGAGCATCACCCTGACCAGCCTCGGCGCCTTGGGCGGCATCGTCAGCACGCCGGTGCTGAACCTGCCGGAAGTGGCGATTGTCGGCGTGAACAAGATCGTCGAACGGCCGATGGTGATCAAAGGCCAGATCGTGGTCCGCAAGATGATGAACCTCTCCAGCTCCTTCGATCACCGCGTGGTCGACGGCATGGACGCGGCGCTCTTCATCCAGGCCATTCGTGGCTTGCTCGAACAACCCGCCACGCTCTTTGTCGATTAAGCATTTGTGGAGAAAGTCATGCAGACACTGAACACCACGCTGCTGATCATCGGCGGCGGTCCTGGCGGTTATGTGACGGCGATCCGTGCCGGCCAGCTGGGCATCCCGACCATCCTGGTGGAAGGCCAATCCCTGGGCGGCACCTGCCTGAACATCGGCTGCATTCCGTCCAAGGCACTGATTCACGTCGCTGAGCAGTTTCATCAGACGCAGCAGCACCATCAGCTTTCGGCCCTGGGCATCAGCGTTTCGGCGCCGACCCTCGACATCACCAAGAGCGTCGAATGGAAAGACGGCATCGTCGATCGCCTGACCACCGGCGTTGCCGCGCTGCTGAAAAAGAACAAGGTCCAGGTCATTCAAGGCTGGGCCAAAGTGGTTGACGGTAAAACCGTCGAGGTCGGCGACACACGCATTCTGTGCGAGCACCTGGTGCTGGCCACCGGTTCGAAAAGCGTGAACTTGCCGATGTTGCCGATTGGCGGGCCGATCATCTCGTCCACCGAAGCCCTGGCGCCGACATCCGTGCCCAAGCGCTTGATTGTGGTCGGCGGTGGCTACATCGGTCTGGAGCTGGGCATTGCCTATCGCAAGCTCGGTGTCGAGGTCAGCGTGGTGGAAGCGCAGGAGCGCATCCTGCCGGCCTACGACGCCGAACTGACCCAGCCTGTGCACGACGAACTGAGAAAGCTCGGCGTGAAGCTTTACTTGAAACACAGCGTGCAAGGCTTTGATTCGAAAGAAAATACCTTGCAAGTTCTAGCCCCGAACGGCGCGACCCTGAACCTGGAAACCGATCAGGTGCTGGTGGCCGTCGGTCGCAAACCGAACACCCAGGGCTGGAACCTCGAAGCGCTGAACCTGGACATGAACGGTCCATCGATCAAGATCGACAACCGTTGCCAGACCAGCATGCGCAACGTCTATGCCATCGGCGACCTGAGCGGCGAACCGATGCTCGCGCACCGGGCCATGGCCCAGGGCGAGATGGTCGCCGAGCTGATCAGCGGTAAATCCCGCGAGTTCAACCCGACCGCCATCGCCGCCGTGTGCTTCACCGACCCGGAACTGGTGGTGGTCGGCAAGACCCCGGACGAGGCCAGGACAGCAGGCCTGGACTGCATCGTGTCGAGCTTCCCGTTCGCCGCCAATGGCCGGGCGATGACCCTGGAGTCGAAAAGCGGCTTCGTGCGTGTGGTCGCCCGTCGGGATAATCATGTGATTGTCGGCTGGCAGGCGGTGGGAGTCGGCGTGTCTGAATTGTCCACGGCGTTCGCGCAAAGCCTGGAGATGGGCGCGCGGCTGGAAGACATCGGCGGCACCATCCATGCGCATCCGACGCTCGGTGAGGCGGTGCAGGAAGCGGCATTACGTGCGCTGGGGCATGCGTTGCACCTGTAAATCAGGGCGAGGGATGGTGGCAGGGATGGCCTCTTCGCGAGCAAGCCCGCTCCCACAGGGGAATGCATTTCAAATGTGGGAGCGGGCTTGCTCGCGAATTCTCAAGGTCAACGCGAATTATCTGCCGATCAGCCGATAGTCTGGGCTGCGATTTAGCCCAAGAATGAAGTATTGTTGTCCCCATCCAAAAAACGTCAGAAGCCTTGAACCGTTTCGGCGGTTGTTAAGTGATAGAGGGTGTCATGGGTAACGAAAGCATCAATTGGGACAAGCTGGGTTTTGACTACATCAAGACTGACAAGCGCTATCTGTCGTACTTTCGCAATGGCGAATGGGACAAGGGCACCCTGACCGAAGATAACGTGCTGCACATCAGCGAAGGCTCCACGGCCCTTCACTATGGCCAGCAATGCTTCGAAGGCATGAAGGCCTATCGTTGCAAGGACGGCTCGATCAACCTGTTCCGCCCGGACCAGAACGCCCTGCGCATGCAGCGCAGTTGCGCCCGTCTGCTCATGCCGCAAGTCGACACCGAGCAATTCATCGAAGCCTGCAAGGCCGTGGTCCGCGCCAACGAGCGTTTCATTCCGCCGTACGGCACCGGCGGCGCGCTGTACCTGCGCCCGTTCGTGATCGGCGTGGGTGACAACATCGGCGTGCGTACCGCCCCCGAGTTCATCTTCTCGATCTTCTGCATCCCGGTCGGCGCCTACTTCAAGGGTGGCCTGACCCCGCACAACTTCCAGATCTCCAGCTACGACCGCGCTGCGCCGCAAGGCACCGGTGCGGCCAAGGTCGGTGGCAACTATGCCGCCAGCCTGATGCCGGGCTCCAAGGCCAAGAAAGCCCACTTTGCCGACGCCATCTACCTGGATCCGATGACCCACACCAAGATCGAGGAAGTCGGTTCGGCCAACTTCTTCGGGATCACCCACGACAACAAGTTCGTGACCCCGAACTCGCCATCGGTACTGCCGGGCATCACCCGTCTGTCGCTGATCGAGCTGGCCAGGACCCGTCTGGGTATGGAAGTGGTTGAAGGCGACGTGTTCATCGACAAGCTCTCCGACTTCAAGGAAGCCGGTGCTTGCGGTACTGCGGCGGTGATCACACCGATTGGCGGCATCGACTACAACGACCACCTGCACGTGTTCCACAGCGAAACCGAAGTCGGCCCGGTCACCCAGAAGCTCTACAAAGAGCTGACCGGCGTGCAAACCGGCGACATCGAAGCGCCAGCGGGCTGGATCGTCAAGGTCTGACCTGACGCCAGACGCACAAAAGCCCCCCATCGGGTGACCGATGGGGGGCTTTTTGTTTGCATCGTACTGACGAGTCCCCCCTGTGGGAGCGGGCTTGCTCGCGAAGGGGCCGTCAGATTCGACATCATCATTGCCTGACACACCGCTTTCGCGAGCAAGCCCGCTCCCACACTGGTTTTGTGTCGTTCGCAGATCTTGTGCACACTGAAAATCCCTGTGGGAGCGGGCTTGCCCGCGAAGGCAGTATGTCAGTCACCACAGAAGCAACCGGAAAAATGCTATTGATCGTTAATGGATGCACCTGGTGTGGTCGGCGCTGCCGCGATTGGTAATCTTTTGCCATTGCCTTCAACCAGCAGCGGCAACTCAAGCCCAAACCGCCCCGCCATCTCCTTGCGCCCCAACGCCGTCAACGCCAACGCCCGACTGTCCAGATCCTGGGTCACCCATTTGCGCTTGAGCGCCGTTTGCAACAACGCCGCCCCTAGTGATCCACCCAGGTGCGGCCGGCGCATGCTCCAGTCCAGGCACGGGCAGGCAAAACGGCGGCGCAGCGTACTCAGATCCTGCACTTCAATGCCTAGCCCCTGAAACATTGCCGAACCACTGTCACTCAAGCGATAGGCCTGTTCGTCGGTTTCCTCCAGCCAGCCCGCTTCGAGCATCCGGTCATGCAACAGCACGGCCAGGGTTCCCGCCATATGGTCGTAGCAGGTGCGGGCAAACTGCAGGCGATCCGGGGTACGCGACTGGAAGCTCGGCGCGCTGTTCTGGCCGATCACCATCAGCGCTTCCAGGGCCTGGGCCACACGTTTGTCCGCCAGGCTGTAATAGCGGTGACGCCCCTGAACGTGCAGCCGTATCAGCGCCATCTCCTTGAGTTTGCCCAGGTGGGCACTGGCAGTCGACGCGCTGACTTCGGCCACGGCCGCGAGTTCGGTGCTGGTGCGAGCGTGACCGTCCATCAGCGAGCAAAGGATTTTCGTCCGTGCAGGCTCCGCGATAGCGGCCGCCACTTGCGAGACACCGATGTCGTGCTGTTCTGCGCTCATATTTCGCTCCCGGACGAATCAACGCTCTTTCGGACTGGAGATAGTAGCAACACTTTCCAACAACAAAAGGCTGTGACCCATGGACCCGATCATCGCTGCGACCCATGCCGATCCTTATCCCTACTACGCACAACTGCGTGCCGAGGGCGGGCTGGCTTTTCATCCGCAGCTGAACATGTGGGTGGCCAGCAGCGCCCGGGCGGTGGCTGCCGTGCTGGCGCATGCCGATTGCCAGGTTCGCCCCGCGCAGGAGCCAGTCCCCAGGGCGATTGCCGATGGCCTGGCCGGCCAGGTGTTCGGCCAGTTGATGCGCATGAATGAAGGTGAGCGCCAGCATTGCCCACGGTCGGCGATTGCGCCGGGGCTGGAGTTGATCGATACGCGGGAAGTCGAGAGTCTGGTCAGCGCCCGCTTGATCTCCGCCGACGCCGTCGGCCTGTACAACGCCATGTTCCGTGGGCCAGTGTGCGTGGTGGCGGCGTTGCTGGGATTCACTCCGGCTCAGGGCCGAATCATCAGTGAACTGACGGCGGACTTCGTGGCTTGCCTGTCGCCCTTGAGTACCTCGGCACAGCTGTCCGCCGCCCATGCCGCCGCCGAACAACTGAGCGGTTATTGTGTCGAGCTTTTGGCTGACCCGGACAACCACAGCCGTCTGCTTGCAGGCATCCGCCAGCGCTTCACCGGCGGTGCACCGCAAATGCTGATCGCCAACCTGATCGGCCTGTTTTCCCAGACGTTCGACGCCACGGCCGGGCTGATCGGCAACGCTGTGCTGGCATTGATTCAACACCCGACGTTACTCAGCCAATCACCCCATGTCGAAGATCTGCTGGCCGAAGTGCAGCGCTTTGACCCGCCGGTACAGAGCACCCGCCGCTTCGTCGCCGCCCCCTGCGAAATCGACGGCGCAAGGCTGAATGCCGGGGACATGATCCTGGTGCTGCTGGCCTCGGCCAATCGCGACCCACAGCTCAACGACAACCCCGACGCGCTCCTGCTCGGCCGCCCGAACCGGCGCAGCTTCACTTTTGGTGCGGGGCGCCATCAATGTCCGGGACAGACTCTGGCGTTGAGCATTGCCGGCGCTACCATCCGGCACATTCTGGTGCTGAAGCCGGGACTGGACCGCCTGACCTGGGACTACCGCCCGTCCGCGAATGGACGAATTCCGCTGTTCAGGGATTGGCCAGTGGCTTGATCGACGATCAGTCCAACTGCCCAACCCGTGCAGCATCCGGCCAGAACAACGCCGCCTGCCCCAAACGCACACCCTGCTGATCAACCAGCGTCCACACCTTGCCTTCATGAATCATGAAGGCATTGCCCTGCCGATCCACCCGATAGCCACTGTAGCCATGGGCAATGCCATGGGCCGTGACCTGCTCCAGAAGCGCCTGGCGCATGTCCCGGTCCAGCGGTGATGCACTGAAACGCGAAGGCATGCCGATGAACTGCTCGCGCGGGTACTTGAAACTGGCGAGGGCCTGCTCGTTGGCGTAATAAAACAGCGGATCGGCCTCGGTGCCATGGGCCAGCAAAGCAAAAGGCGCGTGAGCATGCAGCCAGGCTAGACGCTCGTCTTCGCTCAGCGATTGCGGAGCCGGCAAGCGCGCACCGGTCCAGTGCCGGTAAGCGACATCCAGCTGTTGAACCATCTCCAGAAATTCATTGGCTGGCGACATGGGCTTCCTGTAAGGCGGGTGAGTTCAAACACAAAACCTGTGTGAGCGAGCGGGCTCGCGACGATGGCGTGCTATTCAACATCATTGTCGACTGACGTGTCGATATCGCGAACCCGCTCGCACAAGGACCCGGTACGGAACCGAACGCGCGGTGCCCGGATCACATCAGTATCGACCGCTGTCACGCCAGGGATGCACGGATGAACGACTCACCAGCACTGCGCAGTTTTATCCCGCCCTACATTCTCAACCGCATCATCGCCCACGGCTCAGAACCGCAGCGCACGGCGGCGATGATCACCCTGCATCATGTGCAAAACCTGCTGCCCAATCCCGGGCCACCTTCGCGGCCGCCGGAGCGGGCGATTCTGCCGTCGCCCGGAAAGCCGGGAGTGGTCCAGCGCAGCCTGCACGACGCCCAGAACAAAATGCTGTTGCCGGGTATGCCGGTGCGAATGGAAGGCCAGCCGGCCACAGGCGATGCGGCCGTCGATGAAGCTTACGATGCACTGGGAGCCAGCTATGATTTCTTCTGGAAGGTGCTGCGTCGCGACTCGATCGATAACAAGGGATTTGCCTTGGTCGGCAGCGTGCATTATGGCCTGGGATACGAAAACGCCTTCTGGAATGGTGCGCAAATGGTCTTCGGCGATGGTGACGGGGAAATTTTCCAGCGCTTCACCCGCTCGCTGGATGTGGTCGCCCATGAACTGGCCCATGGCGTGACCGAAAGCACGGCCGGGCTGATCTACGCCAACCAGTCCGGGGCCTTGAACGAGTCGCTGTCGGATGTGTTCGGCATCCTCACCAAGCAGTTCGTCCTTGGCCACACCGTCGAGCAGGCGGACTGGCTGATCGGGGCTGACTTGCTGACGCCAAAGATCAATGGCAGAGGCCTGCGCTCGATGTCCCACCCGGGCACGGCCTACGACGATCCGCTGTTGGGCAAGGATCCGCAACCGGATCACATGCGTGAATTCGTCATCACCCAGGAGGACAATGGTGGTGTGCACATTAATTCCGGCATCCCCAATCGCGCGTTTTATCTGGCAGCCAGAGCGCTTGGCGGGTTCGCCTGGAAGAAAGCCGGGGTGATCTGGTACGACGCCCTGTGCGACAAACGCCTGAATCCGGACGCCGATTTCGATGCCTTCGCCCGGCTGACCGTCGACCATGCCGCCCAACGCTTCGGTGCGCGAGAAGTCGAGGCCGTGCGCCAGGGCTGGGCTCAAACGGGCATCGAAATCACGGAGACCCTATGAAAACCCTGCCTGCATTGGGCGACGACGCCCGGGTTCGCCTCTCCCGCCAGGGTGGTTTCGCAGCGATCCACGCCTTGAGCCGCCCTCGGGAGATTGAGTTTGCGCAATGCGACATCAGCCAGCGCACCCGCATCTGTTCGGTACTGGAGGGTTGCCTGACCCTGGACAGCACGGTATCCGGGCGTGGCGACCAGCGCTTTTACCAGATAGAGGTGAACTATCGGTCAGGCGGGCAGGAAGACCGGATGGTGCTTAAAGTGCCGGAGGACCAGGCACCGGGAGAGCTGGTCCATCTTTGGGACACGGGGCAGTTGCTGTAGATCTCCCCGCCCCCACCGGTCAATCATCCCGCGTCAGCACTTCCAGCAATTCAATTTCGAAGATCAGGTTCGAATTCGGCGTGATCTTGCCCATGGTGCGTTCGCCATAGGCCAGGTGCGCCGGCACCAGCAACTTGCGCTTGCCACCGACCTGCATGCCCATGATGCCCTGGTCCCAGCCCTTGATAACCCGCCCGGTGCCGATCACGCACTGGAAGGGTTTGCCCCGGCTGTAGGACGAATCGAATTCGGTTCCGTCCTCCAGCCAGCCACGGTACTGGGTGGTGATCAACGCGCCTTTTACCGCGGCTTTTCCGTCACCCAACTGCAGATCGATTATCTGAAGCTCGTCATTCATTGAATTCACTCGTATGCTCACTCGCCCTCAAGGGCCCGATGGGCGCCGTTTTCCCAGATTTGCCCGCGATTGGCAACCCTTGCCGTCTCCGCGCGCTGCGTTTAAAGCGGTTTGCTGAATTAAAATAATCAACGATTACCCCTACGGTTCAACGCCCTGATGGCCATGCCCGAATGATCCTGCTCTGGACCAGCGTCATCCTTGGTTCAATGACGCTCACCCTGATCGTCGCGCTGGTCTGGCGCGAACGCTCGCGGCACAAGCAACTGGCGCAGTACCGCGCGATCATCAACAGCCTGTCCGAAGGCCGGAACATCCATCAGGCTGGCGACGCCGAGCGCTTCAAGCGCAGCCAGTATTTCGCTCGCATCGGCACCTGGGATTGGGATGTCGACACCGACCACCTGTACTGGTCCGACGCGATTTTCGGCATGTTCGGGTTCAAGATCGGCGAAGTGACGCCCTCCTACGCCCTGTTCTGCTCCTGCGTGCATCCTGACGACCGGCTGAGGGTCCGGGCCGGCGAACTGCGTTGCCTGGAAACCGGCGAAAACCATGATGAGGAATACCGCGTGGTCTGGCCCGACGGCACGATCCGCTGGCTGCGGGAAACCGGCAACGTGGTCAAGAATGACCACGACGAAACGATCAAGATGATGGGCGTGGTACGCGACATCACCGAAGAAAAGGCCTCGGCCAACTACCTCAAGCACCTGGCCCATTACGACCCGCTGACCGGTCTGCCCAATCGCCTGGTGCTCGAAGAGCGCCTGTGCGAAGCGCTGGAGCAGGCGCGCGTCAGCGCCACGCGGGTGGCGCTGGTGTTTGTCGATCTCAATGGTTTCAAGGCCATCAATGACCGCTATGGCCATGCGGCCGGCGACCGCGTGCTGGTCACCACCGCCACCCGGCTCAAGCGCATTCTGCGCGGCACCGACACCGTCGCGCGGATCGGTGGCGACGAATTCGTGGTCATCCTCCAGGACTTGCCCCCAAGGCGAAAATCTGCAGGACGAAGTGCGCACCCTCTGCCAGAAAATCCTCGTCGAACTCTCCCCGCCCGTCACCATCGGCAACGACCAGCGCCACATCGGCACCAGCCTGGGCGTCGCCGTGTTCCCCGATCATGCGTCAAGCATCGACCGCTTGCTGCACATTGCCGACCTGGCGATGTATGAAGCCAAGCGCAGCGGGAACAATCAGTATCGGTTGGGCACCGAGAGCATTGTGCGGGCGCACAGCGAGTAGCGTTTGCTCCTGGCATGCATTGATCCGCTTTGCACATCAATGCATGCCAACAATGCAATTAACATATCGATGTCCCTGCTCCACTATCCGCCCCAATAACAACCGTGCGCCGCGTCCAGCCGGCGCACGTCATAAAAGCGGTGGAGTACAGGTCAATGACAGCATCAATCCAACAGCCCGCGACTGCCGGTCGCTCCCGGGCCAGCGCGATTTTCCGGGTCACCTCGGGCAACTTCCTCGAACAGTTCGACTTCTTTCTTTTTGGTTTCTATGCCACGCAGATCGCTGCCGTGTTCTTTCCGGCCAGCAGCGAATTCGCCTCGCTGATGATGACCTTCGCCGTGTTCGGTGCAGGCTTCCTGATGCGTCCATTGGGCGCCGTGGTGCTGGGTGCCTATATCGATGACGTGGGTCGACGCAAAGGCTTGATCGTGACCCTGTCGATCATGGCCAGCGGCACCATCCTGATTGTGCTGGTGCCCGGTTACGAGACCATCGGTTTGTTCGCCCCGGTCCTGGTGCTGATCGGGCGGCTGCTGCAGGGCTTTTCCGCCGGTGCGGAACTGGGTGGCGTGTCGGTGTATCTCGCCGAAATCGCCACACCCGGCCACAAGGGCTTTTTCACCAGTTGGCAGTCGGGCAGCCAGCAAGTGGCGATCATCGTCGCCGCCGCACTGGGTTATGCCTTGAACCAGTGGATGGCGCCGAGTGTGATTGCCGATTGGGGCTGGCGGATTCCGTTCTTCGTCGGCTGCATGATCGTGCCCTTCATCTTCCTGCTGCGGCGCAACCTGGAAGAAACCGAAGAGTTCGCCACCCGTAAACACCGCCCGAGCATGAGAGAGGTGTTCCGCACCCTGGGGCAAAACTGGCTGATCGTGTTCGCCGGCATGATGATGGTCGCCCTGACCACCACCGCCTTCTACCTGATCACGGTATACGCACCGACCTTCGGTAAAACCGTCCTGCACCTGAGCACGTCCGATGCGCTGCTGGTGACATTGCTGGTGGGTGTTTCGAATTTCATCTGGCTGCCGATTGGCGGCACACTCTCGGACCGTATCGGTCGACGCCCGGTGTTGATCGCCATGGCCTTGCTGGCCATCGCCACCACTTACCCGGTGCTGACCTACCTGGTGAACGCGCCCAGCTTCATCCACATGCTGCTGGTGCTGTTGTGGCTGTCGTTTATCTACGGCCTGTACAACGGCGCGATGATCCCGGCGCTGACAGAGATCATGCCCGTGGAAGTCCGGGTGGCCGGTTTCTCCCTCGCCTATAGCCTGGCCACGGCCGTGTTCGGCGGGTTCACCCCGGCGATGTCGACCTTGCTGATCCAGTACACCGGCGATAAGGCGGCGCCAGGCTACTGGATGAGCTTTGCAGCACTGTGCGCGCTGTGCGCGACGCTCATGCTCTATCGCCGCGCATCGAATCATCTGCAACCGGTGGCGTCGTGAACCTGCCCTTGATCGAGAACACAATCATGAAAAAACAGTTCGGTTTTGCCGCCTTCGCGTTGGTGGCCAGCCTTGGATTGAGCGGCTTTGCCCAGGCCGAAGAGATCCGTGTGATGACCTCCGGCGGCTTCACGGCGGCCTACAAGATCCTCGGCCCGAAGTTCGCCGCCGCCACCGGCAATACCCTCGACACCGCACTCGGTCCTTCCATGGGCAAGGCCCCGGAGGCGATTCCCAATCGCCTGGCCCGGGGTGAGCAAGCAGACGTAGTGATCATGGTCGGCTACGCACTGGACGACCTGATCAAACAAGGCAAGGTCGACCCTGCCTCACGGGTCGAACTGGCGGATTCGCGCATTGGCCTGGTGGTGCGCGAAGGTGCACCGAAGCCGGACATCAGCAATGTCGAGGGCCTGAAAAAGACATTGCTCGAGGCGAAATCGGTGGCCTACTCCGACAGTGCCAGCGGCGTGTACATCGAGCAGCAGCTGTTCAAGCGCCTGGGGATCGAAGACCAGCTCAAGCGCAAATCGACCATGGTGCCGAAAATCCCCGTGGGCTCCGTGGTTGCCACCGGCGACTATCAACTGGGCTTTCAGCAGGTCAGCGAATTGTTGCCGGTGCCGGGGGTCAGTTTCGTGGCGAAGATTCCGGAGTCCGTGCAATCGGTGACCCGGTTTGCCGCCGGCATCCCGGTAGGGGCACAGCACCCGGCCGAAGCCAAAGCCTTGCTGGAATACCTGGCCTCGACCCAGGCTCAACCGGATGTGAAGGCGACCGGACTGGACTCGGTCAGTCGCTGACCGACGGCTGCAGAACTTTCATCTCCACCACCAGCCGTTCCAGCTCCAATGCCGCCGGGGTCAGGGTTCGACCCCGGCGCTTGATCAGACCGACGCTGCGCATCACCTGTGGATCGGTCAGCGGCACCCGCGTCAGGATCGGATGATCCGCCGCCGGCATCGCCATCAACGGCACGGCTGCCACGCCCAACCCGGCCTCCACCAGACCAATCATGGTGGTCACATGACGGGTTTCACAAATACTCGACCGCTGCGGCTCCACGCCAGTCAGTGCCTGATCCAGCAGAAAGCGGTTGCCCGAGGTTTTATCCAGCGAGATGTAATCCTGCCGATAGAACTCGTCCCAGGTGACACTGCTTCGCCCCGCCAGCGGATGATCGCGCCGGCACGCCACGACATACCCTTCCTGCACCAGGGGCTCGAAATCCACTTCGGCCTCCAGCGTGCCCATGAAGCTCAGGCCGAAATCCGCTTCGCCATTGACCACCGCGCTCAAGACGTCGTGGGCGCTGGAGTCCAGCACCTTGACCTTGATCCGCGGAAACTGCCGGTGATAGTGCGCGATCACCCGCGGCATGAAGTAGTAAGCCGCCGAGGGTACACAGGCGACCGTGACATGGCCGAGCCGGGTCGAAGCGACTTCGCTGATGCCCAGCAATGCCACGTCCAGATCGTCCAGCAGGCGCTCGACGCTGGGCATGAAACCCCGTCCGGCCTGGGTCAGGCTGACCTTGCGCGTGGTGCGCTCGAACAGGCGCACGCCAAGGGCATCTTCGAGTTTTTCGATCCGCCGGCTCAAGGCGGGCTGGGAAATGCGCACTGCATCGGCGGCCTTGCGAAAGCTGCCCTGCTCGACCACGGCACGGAAGGCTTGCAGGTCATTGAGGTCGAAGTTGATCGCCATGGCGTTACCCGGAAACGAGGCAGATTGATCAGCTTATTCTATGAATGTAACCAATTGATGCAAAGCTTTATGGGCTGAGCCGGTCATTTTCACCAGGATTTGAATTTTTTCCAGGTCAGTTGAAACGGCCGATTCAGGCTGCATAGCCACTGTATCAATCGGCGCTCTTCCTGCTGCTGGCGGAAAGAGCCTCTTTGGGGCTGGCACCTATACGGATTTTTTCCAAACATTGTGGCGATAAATTCGGTTCAGGGCAGCAGCACCAGTGGGCTGGCAAAAATTGGCAGGCTAACCGACGACAAAGCATCTGCTTCATTCGATTTTGACCGGTAGAAGTCGACCCTTAGCGGATATCTCCTCAACGACCACTGGTTTGGATGAGCCAGGCTATTAAAGCCGCGAAAGGAGCGAATAGTACCAAGCAGCCGACGGCGACTGCCCAGCCCCAGGCAAAACCGCTTTCTCCCTTGAAACGGCCGCCACTAAGTAAGCCCAGCACATAAACGCCAATGCGATGAGCCAACAGGTTGATTACGATGTCGAAGATGCCCCCCATTTTTGACCCTCGTATTTCCTTGCCGTTTTTTCTACGCACATTCGAATGACTATTCTGGCCGTTTTCGGCCTGTCACCAAGGGCTGTATCCGATTCTCTATAGTCGATCAGTCTTCGATCGCACTGTAATCCCCTCGGGACAGGCAGGCGGCGTCGCCAACGTTAACCTTTCGATACTCCCACTGAGACTCGCTTTGCAGCTCCAGGACTTGCCGATGGAAGTGCTCCAGAGAGGCATTGTGACCGACGCTGATCAGGATCGACTCCGGTAGTGTCTGTTTAAGCAACTGATAACAGCGCGCCTCGTTCACTGAATCGAGCGCCGAACTGCTCTCGTCGAGGAACAGCAGCGCGGGGCGGGTCATCAACGCCCGTACAAAGGCACAACGCTGCAATTCGCCAATGCTCAGGGTCTGAGCCCAGTCAAGTTCCTGGTCCAGGTGTTCGCTCAGGTGTTGCAGGCCGATTTGCTGCATGGCCGAGCGCAGAGCAGTGTCTTTTTCGTGATGGGGCGGATGGGGATACCAGAGAGCCTCTCGAAGGCTGCCCAGCGGCAGATAGGGTTTTTGCGAGAGTGTGAGGGTCCGCTCTCGGTCGTAAGCGGCTGAACCGCTCGCGTGGGGCCAAAGCCCTGTGATCGCACGAATCAGCGTCGACTTGCCGTAGCCGGACGGGGCATTGATCAACAGGCTGTCGCCGGGTTGGAGTGAAAGATCAAAGCCTGTGAGCAAGCGCCGGCCATTCGGCAACCAGATGTCCAGGTCCTTGATATGGAAGCCTTGGGACTGTTGACCAAGGATGACCTTCGACTCGACCTCGACGCTATCCAGTCGCTCCTGGAAACCGACCAGCCGGTCGATCACCGATTTCCACTCGGACAGTTCCGGGAACACTTCAACCAGATAAGCGATGGCCGCATGTACTTCGCCGAAGGCGGCGCTTATCTGGGTCAGACGGCCGAGTGAGAATGCGCCGGCAAAAAACTGTGGCGCCATGATGAACATCGGTATGACGGTGGCGCTGCGCAAGTAGAACGTCGAATAGCCCATGACCAGTTTCTGTTTTTTCACCAGCGCCCAGAAGTTTTCCAGGGCCGCCTCCAGCCGTTGATTGAAACGGAGGTTTTCCACGGTTTCGCCTCGGTATTGAGCGACTGAATCGGCATTTTCTCTCAGACGCATCAGCGAAAACCGGAAATCCGCTTCGCGCCGCTGTTGCATGAAATTGAGTCGTGGCAATGCGCGTCCCAGCCAGAACGCGAAGCCAGTGCCCAATAGCGCGTAAACCAGGGCGATCCATACCAGCAACCCCGGAATGACCACGGATTGGCCGGCGAACGGAATACTGACCAGGCCGGAAGCCTGCCAGAGGATATGCAGGAAGGAAAACAGCGAGACCACGGAGGTCAACAGTCCCAAACTCAATTTGAGCGATTTGATAATGAATAGATCGATGTCCTCGGCGATCCGCTGATCGGGGTTGTCGACGTCGGCCCCGGTCAGCTTCATTTTCTGGTAACGCTGGCTATCCAGCCATTGATCGAGCATGTTCCGTGTGGCCCAGCGGCGCCAGCGCAATGTCAGCTTCTGCTGGAAGTGAAACGCAGCCACGGTGAAGGTGGCGGTACCGATTTGCAGCAGGATGAACTGGAGGCCGCCGAGGATAAAACCTTGGTAGTCCTTGTCCTGCAAGGCATTGTAAAAGTGCAGGTTCCAGAAGTTGGTGAGGATATTGATCCCCACCAGGCACAGTGTCATCAGCACCGTAGCGACAAGCAGCAGCACGGCCGGATACTTTTGTTCGGATAACCAGAAAGGTCGAGCGAGACGCCAGAAATTGCGGAGTGTGTGCATGGGGTCCTGGGGAGCCAGGTCGCTGGCGACGTTGAGTTTGAAAGGGAGGGAAGGTAGGATTCGCCAATGCTAATCGTTTGCAATAATTAGGGAAAGTCGCGGGAGAGCCGTTATCAAATTCCCAGAGTGGCTTAACCAGACCTGGCCGCCGATACAGCGGGTAATCCGTAGTGATCCTGGTGACCCGCCTTTCATACGCTTGAGCCGAATGGCCGACCCCGTCGTGCTGCAACCACTGCTGACCCGATTCGCCCTGCTTTATCCAGGAGTGAACCGCGCAGCCGTAGTTTCACAGTGGTCGATGAACTATATGAGCATCGTCCTGCCCGCCGCTCTGGCCTGTGTTCTCACGCGTGCTCACGCGATCGATTTCTGGGGCGAGGAGACCGTGCTGTTTCACGATGACGGTCAACCACAGGCACTGGGGCTGGCCGCCCATTTACCGACCCTGCCCCCCGAAGACCGGGCAGCCTACTGGTCGCGGTTGATCCACGAACATCTGGCACCGGTTTTCACCACCCTGGCTGCCGCCGGTGGCCTGGCCCCAAAAGTATTGTGGGGCAATATGGTCGCCATCTGGGACGGTGCCTTTGCGAGAATGGATGCCAATTTGTCCAGGGATGGATTCGCCGAGGCGCATCAGTGGCTGGAGTCGGCCACGGTGAATGACGGGCGCCTGAAGTTACGGAGCCTGCAGCGCATGGTCGAGTCACCTGCGCCGGACATTTGTGCCCAACTTCCATTGCGCCGACATTGCTGCCTGCACTACCAGTTGCACGAGCCCATTGAAGGTGAGCCACCCGTGCTATGCGAGTCGTGCCCCAAGCTGCATCGATTGCCGGTGGCAGAACAGGTGAGTTACCTGCACTGCATCTATGCGGACGATTGAACGACTCACCGTGTGATCCTTTCTTTATGGACAGACCTTGGCCAATGCCGGTGCGTCTGCATCGTTGCCCGGTGTGATGTCACTGAGCATCCCGTTTTCGATGCGGATCAACCGGTCTGCCAGGCCAAAGTACGTATCGTCATGGGAGATAACGATCACCAGTTTTTGACGCTCTCGCAGGTCCGACAGGATCCTGTTGTAGAAGAAGTGCTTGAACACCGGGTCTTGGTCGGCCGCCCACTCATCGAACAGGTAGCAAGGACGGTCCTCCAACCAGGCGCTGAGCAAGGCCAGGCGTTTGCGTTGTCCGGTGGACAGCGCCAAGGTCGTCAACTGTCCATTCTCGATACGCACTTTATGCTCCAGTTGCAGGTGAATCAGGTATTCCCGAGCCTGCTGCACCCGCTGTGGGTCATCGCCGTTCAACAGATCTTCGAACAGGCAAAAGTCGGTAAAAATCGCCGAGAAGTGCTGCCGGTAATGATGATTGCTGCTGGCTGAAGACACTTGTTCGTCGAGCTCGATGTCACCGCTTTCCGGCCGGTAAAGGCCGGTCAGCAACAAGGCCAGGGTGGTTTTTCCGCTGCCATTGCCACCGGTGATGAACACTACTTCGCCGGCATTGAGGGTGAGGTCTATGGGGCCAAGGGTGAAATGACCGTCCTCGCGTTCGCGATAATAGGTATGGGTGACTTGCCGGCAGACCAGGCGGCGAACCTGGGGCTGGGAGGGCCTCTGCGCGGTATCGCTGACGGTTTGCAGTTCGCCTTCCAGGGCGCGGATCTTGTTCAGAGCGATGCTGGCACGGCCCAGAATGGGCAAGGCATGCATCAGCTCAGATAGCGGAGTAATCATGTAGAGGATGGTCAGGATATAGCCGGTGGCCAGGCTGGCGTTCATGTCGATGAAGCGCGGCGCAGCGAACAGCACCACGCCGATCAGCATGTAGAACACCGCATTTCCCCAATTGAGCACGACAGCGTAGATGCTCATGCCGCGCACGAAATCCCGACGGTATTGCTGGCTTACAGGTAGCAGCAGGCGAGTGAAGAAGTGTTGTCGACGCGGATGGTTGAGCTGCAATTCCTTGCTGCCGTCGGTCAGCAGGCGGTATTGATCGAACAACTGATCCTTGAGCTCACGAGCGCGCGCGATCGACGTCAGTGCCTGACGCTGCGGCCAATTGAAACTGAGGCTGCCCAGGACGATCAGCAATAGCGTCAAACCGAGTAGCGGCAAACTGAGCCAACCCAGATAGGCCAGGCAAGCGGTGATGATCCCGGTGTTGACCAGCAAGACTGGAACCAGCTCAACCGCTTGGCTGATGGTCTGTGTATCGTCGGTCAGCATGGTCAGAAGACGGTGTTTGCCCAGGCGTTGCAACTGCGCGTAAGGCGTATCGATCAGCTTGGCACTCAGGTGCAGACGCATATCGTGGACGGCACCCTGTCCCAGTCGCAGCAGGCTTACGTCTGATGCCACCCGTGACACGACTGCCAACCCCACCAGTGCGACAAAATACAGACCATCCGCGGGACGCAACTGATCAAACACTTCCAGGCTGTGGTTGATCAAGGCAATCAGGCCCGCTGCCGCCAGCCCACACATCAGGCCCGTCAGGCTCGCGATCAAAAGCGCGAGCCATGAGCGTTTGGCCATGAGTATCAGCAAATCCATTTCAAGCCGCTCCGCAAGTGATGATGGCCGCAAGGCGCGCAACCCGTTGCCGCTGCAACGCTACCGATCAGCTTGACCACTGCGAGTGGAAAGCAATCAGCGCTGAGAGTACGGCAGAAAACGCCTCAAAATACTGACACGGATTGTATTCGGTCTGATACATGTCGGCATGACAAATACAAATGAGATGAGTTATCAAAAGCGTTTAAATAAGCATTTCTTTAGATTAGACTCCCGCCAGCCGTAGGAAAGTGGCGTTATCGACGTAAGAAAAATCACAAAACATCTGTCGCAGGGGAGCGGGGCGTGAACTTCAAAAAGAAGACAATTGCGTGGGCTGTGGGGTCGGCGGTCTGCCTGGCTAACAGCGCATGGGCAGCTGAACAGTCGAACACGATGGAGATCGCTCCGATCACGGTGACCGGTGAAAAAATCAACCGCACCCTGGAGCAGACCCAGTCCAGTGTCGTCGTGGTGACTGACAAGCAATTGCGCGAGAAGGAAGACCATGACCTGGTCGATGTATTCGCCCGTACGCCGGGTGTCTACAACCAGTCCGGTAACGAGAACTGGGGCATCCGTGGCGTCCCGGTGTCCGGTTTCGAAGACCAGGGCCCGGCCACGCTCAATGGTGCGGTTTCGGTGTTCGTCGACGGCGCCGTGCAACCCAACCGCGCCCTGACCCTCAGCCCGATGCCGCTGTGGGACGTCGAGCAGGTCGAAGTGTTCCTCGGTCCGCAGTCCACCACCCAGGGCCGTAACTCCCTGGCCGGTGCAGTGGTCATCCAGACCAGGAACCCGACTTTCGAACCGAGCCTTTCGGCACAGACCAACGTGGGTAACTACGGTGAAAGCGGCGGAGCGATTGCCGGTGGCGGCTCGATCGTCGATGACAAGATTGCCGGCCGCATCGCCGTGGATTACCAGGAAGGTGACGGTTACATCGACAACGTCGCGCTAGATGACGACGCCAACCCGACCCGCACCGCCAATGCCCGCGGCAAATTGCTGATCCTGCCCAACGACGATCTCGATGTGCTGCTGACTTACGCCCATGGTGAAAGCCGCAAGGGCGACAACTCGGTCATGCGTCAGAACGGCAAGGTCCGTTACTACGACGTGTCGTCCGACACCAAGGCCTACGACAAACTCGAGCAAGACACCGTCAGCGCCAAGGTGGATTACCGCCTGGACGACAACTGGTCCATAACCAGCCTCACCGCCAACACCCGCTCGGACTATGACGCCCGCCTGGACTTCGACCAGACCGCCGATGCCAATGAAGTCGTTCTGCGCAAGCAGGATGGCGACCTGTTCAGTCAGGAACTGCGCCTGAACTACAGCGGTGACACGGTGAAGAGCTTCGCGGGTGTCTACTACGGCCACAACACCAACAACTTCCACGACCAATTGTTGTTCGACAACGAACTGGTCGGCACCGTCAAAGGCGATACGACGATAGAAAACAAGGCGGTGTTCGGTGAAATCAACTGGACGTTCGCCCCGCGCTGGACACTGATCACCGGGCTGCGCTACGACCACGAGAAGAACGACACCGACATCGAGCAGGACGACTTCTCCACCTCGGGCAAAACCAGCAAGTCGTTCGATGCCGTGCTGCCGAAGTTGGGTATCGACTATGAACTGGCTGCGAATCAGTACGTCGGCTTCATGGTGCAGAAAGGCTATCGCGGCGGTGGCGTCAACGTTCGTTCCGGCTCCGGTCACGAAGCTTACGATCCGGAATACACCACCAACTACGAACTGTCCTACCGTGGCTCGTTCTTCGACCAGACCCTGCGTACCCGCGCCAACCTGTACTACACCGACTGGAAAGACCAACAGGTCAGTGTGCTGGATCCGAACACCGAGTTCCTTCACGTGTTCAACGCCGGTCGCAGTGACATCAAGGGCCTGGAAGTCTCCGTCGAGAAGGACTTCACCCAACAGCTGACCCTGACGGCCGGTGCCTCCGTTACCGATGGCAAGTACAAGGATTTCGTCGCGAGCGATGGCCGGGACATGAGCGGCGAGGACTTCCTCTATTCGCCCAAGTACAAGATGGCGCTGGGCGGTACCTATCGCTGGAATGACCGTCTGACCCTGAACACCGACGTCATTTACCAGAGCACCTCACCGTCGGAGTATGAATTCGATGAAGCGGGCCAGGTCATCGATGAGCGCAAGTCCGACGCCTACTGGCTGACCAACTTCAACGCCGAGTACAAGATCACCAAGAACGTCGCCGTATCCGGTTACGTGAAAAACGCCTTTGACAAGGAATACATCACCAACAACCGCAGCGGCGACATCATTGATGTTGGCGCCCCGCGCACGCTGGGCCTGATCCTGCGCTACGACATGTAAACCCATGGAAGCGGGGAAGGAATCCCCGCTTCCGGTTTCAAGGCGGTCGTCATCCTCATAAGAGAAAGATGGGTCCCGTGACGCGAACAATCGATGAGTGGACAAGCATTCTCTTTTCGGCAGCAAAAGCATCATACCGCCAGGATAAAGTCCGCCTGATCGATACCTGCACTGCTGACCCCGACAAGGCGAATAGAGTCCACGCCGATCCCGATCACCGTGTCCGCCCCGTCAGCCGCAATGCTCACGTTGGCAGCGAACGTCTCGCTGTTGATCCCCGTCCCCGCAATATTGAGCAAGTCCTGCCCTCCGCTCGGATTGAGGTCGAAGTCCTGGATCGAGTCGTTGCCGAAGCCTGCCGCAGCAAACATGAAGGTATCGTTGCCGAGGCCGCCGTAGAGCGTGTCGTTGCCCTGCCCGCCAAGGAACAGATCGTCACCCGCACCGCCGACCAGTGTGTCGTTGGCCAGACCGCCCAGCATCCTGTGGTTTGCCGCCGCGGCATCGTAGGCCAGCTCACTGCCGCTGCCCTCGGCGTTCGCCTGCAAACCGGCCGCCGCGTATTGGCCATTCAGCGCGATCTGCGCCGCATGTGCGCCGTCGCTCACCATCAGCAGGCCGCCGGTGCCTGTGTCATTCGCTGCATAAGTGATCTGCGTATCGGCGCCGAACGCAATATCGCCAAAGTCCAGCTTGTCACCTGCGGCAAAACCGCTGACGCTGCCACTGAACGCCGTCGACACATCAAGCTTGAGCGTGCCTGCCGCGCCGCTGTCAAACGTCACATGCTGATCGGAGGCCGCACCGAATTCCAGCATCGCCGAACCGCTGATAGTCGCGCTTCCCGCGCCTTGGGCATCTCCGTGGATGGTGATATTGCCATCGTTCGCCCACAGGCTACCGCTGTTGACCAGCGCACTTTCAATCACCAATCCACCGCTGCCACTGGCTTGCAGCACTCCCGTGTTGGTGACAGCGCTGCTACCGGTATCGATCACCAGCGCATTGACGCCGCCGGCAAGGATCAGGCCCGAGTTGACCAGCATCATCTGCCCCGCGCCCAACTGGCCGGCACCCGAGATGGTGTTGTCGGCATTGGTGAGTACCGTGTCGGCGCTGCCGCCGAAAATCACGTTTTGCGCGTTGTCGGATAGCAGCACCTGGCCGCCACCGGTCAAGGTCGCGCCACGGAACAGAATCTCAAGGCTGGTCTCGTTGCCGCTGGAGCCGAGCTCGATGGTGCCGCTGTTATGGATGCTGCCACCGAACGGCATGATCGCGCCGTCGGCAATGGTGAGGGTGCCGGCGTTGTTGGTGAGCGGATCGACATCGAACTGGAAGTTCGCTTCGCTCAAGTTCGCGGCATCGACACCTTTCAGGGTGACCGTCTGACCCGAGCTTATGCTGACCAATGCATTGCCATTGGCGTCGTTAGTGATACTCAAGTCAGCAAAGCCGGTGACGCCCGTGAAGCCGATCATGTCGATCTTGTCTGCCGTGGCATCGAAACTGTAGATCTGATTGTTGCCGATCGGCTGGGCGAAGACGAAGGTGTCGGTACCGGACGAACCGGTCAGGTTGTCGTCAGCGGACAGGGCGAAGATCGGCGTGTCGGGGGCAAAGGCCTCGACGTTATTGAATACATAGGAACTGCCCACACTGCCGTCGGCGTTAGTCCAGGTCATGTTGATGTGGAGTACCGCAGCGCCCGCGAAGCCTTCTGGTGTTGTAACGGTCAATGCTCCGGGATCGCTGGTCTGCACGGTCCAGGTGCCGTCGCCGTTGTTGATTCCGGCGTTTAGAGTCCAATTTGACGGAACGTCGGCAATTGTGACAACAAAGCTATCGCTCAGGCCTGCCGATGGATCAGCAATCGCAAGGTTAATTGCTTCTCCGGACACTCCCGCAGGGTAAGTCAGGCTAATGCTTGTTGCAGCACTAACGTTGCCTGCCGCGTCCATAGCCGTGACAAATAGCGTCTTGGTACCCGTAAACTTGCCAGCCAAATCAATATTGGCGAATTGACCGCCGGTATTGGTCGTTCCGGTCCCAATTTCTGTGTCGCCGGCGCCAAACACGCCATTGCCATTGTCCAGGTAAACCTTAATGAATGAA
The DNA here is from genome assembly GCF_058783925.1 of Pseudomonas sp. FW305-70. Taxonomy (NCBI): domain Bacteria; kingdom Pseudomonadati; phylum Pseudomonadota; class Gammaproteobacteria; order Pseudomonadales; family Pseudomonadaceae; genus Pseudomonas; species Pseudomonas sp. FW305-70. Next base: position 529 of record NZ_JBYSYZ010000059.1, on the reverse strand, counting down.
TTAGCTTCGGCGCTCCCTGAAAGCTTATGGTTTGTACCGGAGTTGTTGTAAGTCAGCCCAGTCGGTGAAGCTGGCGGTGTTGTATCAATCGGAGTTTCAACGACGTTCTGCACGTTTACCGTAATCGTCTGCGTATCGATTCCGCCACTGGCGTCGGCCACCTGAACATCCACAACGTAGGCGTTGTCGCCATCGGTACCACCGACATCCTGGGGACTCTCGTAATCGGGCGCCGAATTGAACGTCAGCACCCCACTCGAACTGATCGAGAACTTGCTGAAGTCCGTCCCGGCCGTATTCAGGATCGAGTAGCTCAGCGTCTGCGCTGGTAGATCAGCATCGGTCGCCGCCACTGTCGAGACCGCCGTGGTGTTCTCCGCCACATTGATCGAAGCCGTCGCACCGCCACCGTTGGACGTGATAGTCGGTGAGTCGTTGCTGCCGGCGATATGCACGGTGACCGAAGTGAGGGTGCCGTCGGCACTGCTCACCGCGAAGGTGTCGGTGTAGGTGGTGCCGGCGGCGAACT
>NZ_JBYSYZ010000058.1:0-28307 GCF_058783925.1 Pseudomonas sp. FW305-70 | reverse complement strand
GGTCGTGCCAGTCGACATAAAAGGTGACTGACACGACCCCTTCGCGAGCAAGCCCGCTCCCACATTGATTTGTTGCCGCAAAAACGCGTCGCCAGTACCGCCCGGCGGGAGCAACCTCCCTCGCCACAAAAGGCGGGAACTTCATCCTGAAACCCTTATCTCAAAGACACCTCACCATCCCCGGCGGGATTGGTGTTGGCCGCTATCGAACATGCGGCATGCCCTTTGAGATTTGTTTCGATGGCCCAAAAGAACCTGCAAGACTCATCTCCGTCACATTGGCCCGAGGCCGCGCAGACCCTGATGGCGCTGATGCACGCCCAAGGCGAAGTCGCACGCCTGACCGAACGGGAACAGCTGCTCAACACATTGCTGGCAAGCGTCAACGCGGTGCTGTGGGCATTCGATTGGGAAACCCGCCGGGTGCTTTACGTCAGCCCGGCCTACGAACGGATTTTTGGCCGGTCAGCCGATCAGCTGCTGGCCGACTGCAATCAATGGCGCGACAGCATTCACCCTGACGACCTCGACTACGCCGAACGCAGCCTGGCCGAAGTGCTGGACAAAGGCGCCGTCGAAGACCGTGAGTATCGAATCATTGCCGCCGACGGCCAGGTGCGCTGGCTCAGCGACAAATGCTTCATCAATCGCCAGGCCGAGCCGGGACAACCGGTGATCATCGTCGGCATTGCCGAAGACATCACCCACAAGAAGCAGCTGGAAACCGAACTGCATCGTCTGGCCACCACCGACGCCCTGACCCAGAGCAGCAATCGCCATCATTTCTTCGAATGCGCTCACCGCGAGTTCGCACACGCCCGGCAACAGGGCGAGCCGCTGTCATTTCTGATGCTGGATATTGATGACTTCAAGACGATCAACGACACCTACGGTCACCAGGAAGGCGACAACGTGCTGCAACGCATTGCCGAAAGCGGCCGCGCAGCGTTGCGTCGTCGCGATCTGTTCGGGCGCATTGGTGGTGAGGAATTTGCTGCGGTGTTTCCCGGGTGCACGCCGCAAATGGCCCTGCAAGTGGCTGAACGCCTGCAACGGCAGATTCAGCAGTTGAGTTTCAACCATGAAGGCCGGACGTTCGGCATCACTGTCAGCCAGGGCCTGACCAGCCTGAGCGCCTCGGACGAAACCGTGGAGGACCTGTTTTCCCGGGCGGATGCCGCGATGTATCAGGCCAAGCGCGAGGGCAAGAACAGGATTGTCACGGCCTGACCGGCCACCACAAAACCACTGTGGGAGCGGGCTTGCTCGCGAATGCGGAGTGTCAGTCGATGTCGATGTTGGCTGACACGCCCCTTTCGCGAGCAAGCCCGCTCCCACAGGGAATTGCGTAAAACCTACTTCCTGCGCAACCGCATCAATTCCGGCAAGCCGATCTTGAGCAACCGCGCCGTCCGGCTCTTGGCCAGCTCCTCAATGCCCTCATGCTCGGTCAGGCGCGCCATCTGCGCCGCCATGTTCATCACCAGCGCTTCGCGGGAGTAAACCCCGCCACCGAGCTGGTAGGCCGCGGCAATCAGCTCCCGTAACTCCAGCGGCAGACGCCAGCGCGTACGCAGGGCCGAGCCATAGGCCGCGCCATATTCAACCAGCGCCTCTCCCACTTCTTCCAGCTCGTCCAGTTCGCCGCCAGCCTGTTGCCATTCCTGCAGGCAGCGCAGCAACGCCAGATCACCGAGGCGATGCAACATGCCGGCGCAATAGCAGCGCTCCTGATCCAGATCAAGCAAGCGCGCCAGCGTCCGCGCGTATTCGGCAGTGTGCAGTGACAGCTCCCAGTAACGCTCGGCATAGTCGGCCAATTGCGGATCGCTGAGCCGGGCACTGCGCTTGAGCGTCAATCCGAGAATCAGGTTCATGCTCTGCCCGATACCCAGGCGATGCAGCGCCTGGGACAGGGTTTGCACACCCGCGCCGCGGTGCTGGGCCGCGCTGTTGGCGGCGGCAATCAGCACAGCCGTGACCTGCGGATCGGTGCGGATTTCGTCCTCCAGCACCGTCAGGTCGAGGCCATTGGGATTGAGGCTGCGTTTGACCGCCACTTGCACGTCGGTCATCAGCGGCGCACCGTCGGCCAATTCCCGTCGACGCTCCAGAAACACCGACAACGTCATGCCCGGCGCCAGCGCCGGCACTTCGCACGAGACTTCTTCCCCCGCGTGCAGCAGCAACCCCTGCAACCGATGGGTCAGGCTTTCCATGTTCAGGGGCTTGGTCAGGTACGCCGCCGGCGCCAGCGGCAAGGCCTCGCGCACGCTGGCACTGTCGTTGCGACTGCTCATGAGGATGAAGGGCAGCGGCGGGTTGCGTTTGCGCTGGCGGATGTTACGCAGGACATTCAGGCCATCGACACCCGGCAACTCCCAATCGGCGATGACCAGGTCATAGGAATTGGCAGCCAATAGCTCCAGCGCTTGCTGGCCATCGGCGCACAAATCCAGCCGTGCATCGCAGCGTACGTTCAACAACACTTCCTTGAGCAGATCCCGGGACCAGGGGTCGGCCTCGGCAATCAGTACTCTCGGAACCGCGGGTAAAATGACAGTTGTCATACAGCTCTCCCTGGCAATGCAGGAACCTTAGCCAATGCTGGCCATTCGATACAGCGTTAATGCGCGGGATGTGTTTTCAGGGGCATGAAAAAACCCGCCGAAGCGGGTTTTTTGTGGATCAGGTCACACTGGGTGATCAGAGCTCGGCGAAGCACTCTTCGATGATCGCCAGGCCTTTGTCCAGTTGCTCGTCCGGCGAGGTCAGCGGTACCAGGACGCGCAGAACGTTGCCGTAGGTGCCGCAGGACAGCAGGATCAGGCCCTTGTCGCGAGCCTTGGCCACAACCGATGCCACAGCGGCGGCGTTTGGCTTGTGGCTGTCGCCGTTTTCGAACAGCTCGACAGCGATCATCGCACCCAGGGCACGGACTTCGCCGATCACCGGGTACTTGGCCTGGATGGCCTTCAGGCCAGTTACCAGACGCTCGCCAACGGCCTTGCAACGATCCAGCAGGTGCTCTTCTTCGAACACTTCCATCACGGCCAGAGCCGCGGCGCAAGCAATCGGGCTACCGGCGTAGGTGCCGCCCAGGCCGCCTGGAGCGATGGCGTCCATGTATTCGGCCTTGCCGCACACACCGGCCAGCGGGAAGCCGCCAGCGATGGATTTGGCGAAGGTGGTCAGGTCGGCAGCAACGCCCATCTGTTCCATGGCGAAGAAAGTACCGGTACGGCCAGCGCCAGTCTGTACTTCGTCAGCGATCAGCAGGATGCCGTGCTGGTCGCACAGGGCACGCAGACGCTTCATGAATTCTTTCGGAGCGACGTAGAAACCACCTTCGCCCTGAACCGGCTCGATGATGATCGCAGCGATGTCTTTCGGCTCGGCGTCGTTCTTGAAGATGCGTTCGATGGAAGCGATCGAGTCGTCGATGCTCACACCGTGCAGTTCGTTCGGGTACAGCGCGCGGAAGATGCCGCCTGGCATCAGGCCCATGCCGGCCGAGTAAGGCACGACTTTACCGGTCAGGCCCAGGGTCATCATGGTGCGACCGTGGTAAGCGCCGGTGAACGCGATCACGCCGGCACGGCCAGTGGCGGCACGGGCGATCTTGATCGAGTTTTCCACGGCTTCGGAACCGGTGGTCACCAGCAGGGTTTTCTTGGCGAAATCGCCTGGCACCTTGGCGTTGATTTTTTCGCACACTTCTACGTACGGCTCGTAGGCCAGCACCTGGAAGCACGTGTGGGTCAGCTTGTTCAGCTGCTCGGTCACGGCCGCGATGATTTTCGGGTGCACGTGGCCGGTGTTCAGCACGGCGATACCGCCGGCGAAGTCGATGAACTCACGACCTTCAACGTCGGTCACGGTCGCGTTCTTCGCGGACTCGGCGAAGATCGGGTGAATCTGGCCAACACCACGTGGAACTGCATTGGTACGGCGGGCCATCAAAGAAGCGTTAGTCTTGCTCATTACATTCCTCATTCGCCGCTCATCGGTCGGCGTGGTTCAAGGATTAAGCGGTGGGGAGGTAACTAAGGCAGCATGCGATGATCGACTGCCACAGCGTTCCCGACCACAGAGAAAATTCCGGTTTGAAGCGGCGCAAAGGGACAGCGCTCTCGTGCCCTTTGCGCTTGAAGCAATGCTCTTCCGGGTTAGATGCCCAGGCAGAGGTATTTGATTTCCAGGTAATCTTCGATGCCGTACTTGGAGCCTTCACGGCCCAGGCCCGAGGCCTTGATGCCGCCGAACGGCGCGACTTCGTTGGAGATCAACCCGGTGTTGACGCCGACCATGCCGTATTCCAAGGCTTCAGCCACACGGAACACACGACCCAGGTCGCGAGCATAGAAGTACGAGGCCAGACCGAACTCGGTGTCGTTGGACATCGCGATCACATCGGCTTCGTCTTTGAAGCGGAACAGTGGCGCCAATGGACCGAAGGTTTCTTCCTTGGCCACGGCCGCGTTGTTCGGCACGTTGGTCAGGATGGTCGGCTCGAAGAAGTTACCTTCCATCGACTTGCCGCCGGACAGCACGGTGGCGCCTTTGGAAACGGCGTCAGCAATGTGCTCTTGCACCTTGGCCACGGCTTTTTCGTCGATCAGCGGGCCAGTGGTGGTGCCGTCTTCCAGACCGTTACCGATCTTGAGCTTGGCCACAGCCACTTTCAGCTTCTCGGCGAACGCGTCGTAGACCGAATCCTGAATGTACAGGCGGTTGGCGCAGACGCAGGTCTGACCGTTGTTGCGGTATTTGGAAATGATCGCGCCTTCGACGGCCTTATCCAGGTCCGCGTCGTCGAACACGATGAACGGCGCGTTGCCGCCCAGTTCCAGGGACACTTTCTTGATGTCCTTGGCGCATTCCGACATCAGTTGACGACCGATTTCGGTCGAACCGGTGAAGGACAGCTTGCGCACGATCGGGTTGCTGGTCAGTTCGCTGCCGATGTCGCCGGCGCTGCCGGAAACCACGCTGAACACGCCTGCAGGGATACCGGCACGCTGGGCCAGTTCGGCCAAGGCGAATGCAGAGAACGGAGTTTGCGAAGCAGGCTTGAGCACCATGGTGCAACCGGCGGCCAAGGCCGGACCGGCTTTACGGGTGATCATGGCAGCCGGGAAGTTCCACGGGGTGATTGCAGCGGTCACGCCGATTGGCTGCTTGATCACGATCAGACGCTTGTCTGGCTGGTGGCCCGGAATCACGTCACCGTAGATGCGCTTGGCTTCTTCGGCGAACCATTCGATGAAGGAAGCGGCGTAAACGATTTCGCCCTTGGCTTCGGCCAATGGCTTGCCTTGCTCCAGGGTCATCAGGCGAGCCAGGTCGTCCTGGTTCTCGATGATCAGCTCGTACCAGCGACGCAGCTTGGTCGCACGTTCTTTGGCGGTCAGTGCACGCCAGGCCGGCAGCGCTTTGTCAGCGGCTTCGATCGCACGGCGGGTTTCGGCAGCGCCCATTTTCGGCACGGTGCCCAGAATTTCGCCCGTTGCCGGGTTGTTGACCTTGATCGTCTGACCATTGTCCGCATCAACCCACGCGCCATCGATGAAGGCTTGCTGGCGGAACAACTGGGTGTCTTTAAGCTGCATGTCGGCTTTCCTTAACAGCACCGCGCACGCGCGGAGCAAATTATGATTGTAGAAAGGCGCCTCGATAGGCTGCCGTCAGGGAAATCATTCACCGGGCTGAAGCACATAAATAGCGCACTGATTCAAATCGTGCGGTTCAGCACCCAGACAAGAGCGTTTGAAATCTCAAACGAATCCTAGGATCAAAGGGGGTAAAGGACAATAGGCTGTTCGAAAAAAAGAACGAAAACGACGCTTTTGCCCATATTTTCTGATCAACGTAGCAAACGCCCGTTACAGCTTTAAAAAAACGCAGGCGATTCAGCAGCATGGACGCCCGCAGTGCATATGAGTATCATGGCGCCCGCTGCACCAGTAGCTCAGCTGGATAGAGTACTGCCCTCCGAAGGCAGGGGTCGTGGGTTCGAATCCCGCCTGGTGCACCATACGTTGTAACGAGAAAGCCTCAGGCCTTATGGGTCTGGGGCTTTTTTGTGGGTGTTGTTTTTATGAAATCAAACTGACTCCATTGGAGCCGGGTGAGAGGTAGCAGGCCATTGGCAAAACATCGGCATGAGTTCCATGGCGTAGCCGATGGCATGCGGGCTGAAGGGTCAGTAGTCAACTTAAAGTTGACTACTCCAGCACTCGGCGAGCGGTAGAAGGGGGAAATCCAGACAATCCCCCCAACTGCCAAGGTTGCAGGAGATAAGCCTGCACGATACCCTTCCGCCGTCGCTGCCAATTCAGTGACCGGGCTTGGTAACCCGAGAGTTAAGCGCAACAGCGCCCCCATTCGAATTGCAGGCGTTTTTTTTCGCCCGTAATTTTGAGTTATGGCGGCTGTGCGTGGGACGTTTTCGGACGTGCCGGATTCCTTGACTCCCGGTTTACCAACCTGCGCACAGCTGCCACCCATTCGCTTGGTAACGAAAAGTGGCAGTTCCACGTCAAGGAGCTAGACCATGCGCAATACAAATCCGTACGAAATTCCGCTTTCCCTCAACGCGATTACAAGTCGCGCCCTCAATGCATCTCCGTCACTGGAGGTGGCAAATGACTGAACAACCAGAAGCAAAAACCATCGGTTTGATTCCCTGCATGTATTGCCCGGACGAACCGCTGTTCCATGTCAGTGGTGGCGTGCCTATTAGCAAAGCACTGGCACAGGCGTCCAACCTGCTGTTCCTGGCCAAATCGTTCGCCGAGGATGCGGCCTACGCAAAAGACACCGACCGCCATGCGTGGGCCGCCCACTATCTGACTGCGATGAGTAAGGCTGTGATCGATGATGTGGTTAAAGTGCTGACGCGACCGACACAGGTTCGCCAGCGACAAGCTGCAGAATAGTGGCGACCCACCCTTGAAATGCGCCCCGAATTCTCGGGGCCTCCAAAACTGCCAGAATTACACTGAAAGCACCTGATCGATTCGCACGTACATCAGAGATGGACAAATCATTTCACTTTTACGTACAGCCTTAAGGCAAGAAATGAAAGCCGGGCGTTTCCCGAAGTCAGTACACATCAGCGCTGGTCGCAAGGCTTGGCGGGCATAGTGCTGGCAAAATGGCTAGAGTGCCCCGAAAGCTGAAAAAAGTAGCAGTGACTCAGCTTCCCGCCCGACATTATGTAACAGCGCTCTTCCATCCCTCCGGATATTCGCGCGCAGCCTTGGAACAACTGGTATCACCAGTTCGCACCGCCATACTGCTTTGCCTGTTTCTCGAATTTAGCGCAGGCGTTGTAGGTAGCCACATCATCGACCACGTTGGAAACGCAGCGGCCATAAGCAATCAATTCGTATACTTGAAGTCCATGACGCTTGGTCAGGTAGTACTCCACAGGTAATAGTTGTGCCATGTAGCCCACCTCCAGATGCGAGTCTTCAATGGCCTTCATGACCTGCTTCTGGTCACCGCTACGGTCGACTTCCTTGAACAGCATGTTGAATGTCCAGGCCGTACGCCCGGTACCCTGCAGGCTGGTACGCAAATAGGATGCCGCCCGCGTCGAGTCGCCAGCGATGGAGTAAGCCATCGCCAGTTTGTTGGTGACTGCGACGTTGCCCTGCAGGGTTGCCGGCAAGGGCTGCGCTTCGATGCGAGCCAGATTCGCCTTGAGCTGTTCGCGATTGCTGGAGACCAGATCGTTCAGTCGGAACAGATAGTCCGTCGAAGGGAAATCCGGCAGCGGCCCCGACGGCCGGCGACGGCGCTGCTCTGGCGGCAGGCTGGCGGTGAGTTTCACGATCGGTTCCAGCCGCTGTTCGGACGATTGATAGATACTCTCGTCCACATGACTCAGTTCCTTGCGGCAGCCCTTCAGATTGATCTGGTAATTGCCGCCCTTACCCGTCACGCAACTGGTTGTTTGCGGGGCACGCGCCACCAGCGCACCTTCACTGTATTTGCCGAGACGGCGTACAGCCATTTTAAGACCATCGAGCGAATACCCGGCTTTCACCAGCAACTGCGCGGAAAAATGGTCTGCCGCTATTTCCTGCTCTTGGTTCCAGTGCCGATAGACAAGACCCTTGGTCATGTCATCGACAGTCTCGCCGAAGAGCAGGCTATAACCACCGGCTCCAGCGGCCCAGGCGCCCAGTTTGGTCATATCCAATGCAGTCTGTTGCAGGCCGCCCTTGGTGGTATCACCTTGATAGACATGCCCGAGCTCGTGGGCGATGACCGCTGCAACCTCATCTTCGGAATTGGCCTGGGCTATCAGCCCGGCCGACACCACGATGGTTGTAGCAGAGAGAGAATAGGCCTCGTACCCGCTGAACGAGTCCACGACCACCACGCAGTCGCACGGCACTGCCCAAGCACCTTCAAGGCGCTGGCGGATACGCTGTACATATTCGATCAGCGCAGGGTCCAGCACTGGCGTGCGATCCATCTGCCGCAACAGCCGCACATCATCAATGTTGACTTTGCGATCGGCGCCCTCCAACGGCTTGAACGCGCTGTACTTCGGGTCGACAGCGCAACCGGACAGTGCCGCCAGTACAAATGCGAACAGACAGACACTCCGTCTCATCATTTGCATCCTTCGCCCGCTCCCTTGACGCTTGCAGATTTCGCATCGCCAGCCAGAGTCGCAGGTATGGTGCTACAGGCATCGACCACCAGTTTTTCGTTCACCAACTGCACATCGGCACGCGAAACTTTCCAGGCAGCGGTGCCCTGGCGAAACTCCAGGCGGTTGCCTTCCACTGACTTGGCCGACAGTGGGTAAATCAGTTTGCCCAGCTCCGATACCAATCGATACTCGCCACCCTTGGCGGCTTCAACTTCGATGAGCTCGGGATGGGGAATTGCCTGGATCTGCAACGTATCTGCCGAAGCCGATAAGATATTCAGACTAGCAAGCAGCAACAGCTGGATTGGGAAGTGCTTTTTCATCAGGTCCATCCTTAGAGTAATTCTGCTCACCGGCCAAGACGATCTCCCAAAGGAATGGCACGAAAGCCGCCAGTGCCAACCAACCTTCGGGAGCCATGTTCGCCCGGTAAAACAGGTAGTAGCCGACCGCGACCACCGATGTGTTGAGTGCGGCAAACCCCAATGTCCTGCCGACCTTTGAGCCAATTGAATCTTTCTCGGCGGCGCTGGATTTCCGTGTCTGGACGCGCCAACCAAGGGTGCCCTGCAGCTGCATACACATCAGAATCATCACCAACAGGAATAGAAAGTTGGCAATTCTGGAATCACTCTGATGTATGTAGTGCGCTCCCCTTTCGTCCAGGTTTGCCAATGCATTGGCGTGCAGGTATACGCCAGCCACTTGGCCATACAATGGCGACTCTACATAGTCGTTCAGGCTGGGCATAACATTCCCCACCAACACCACGAAGGGTTCACCGGGCTTGAGTCGGGGTGGCCTGAGACTTACCGGGTGTTCGCCGTACAACTGCGACAGTCGAACCTGATGGACCGGCATGCACGCGGCTGTCGGGTTTTCGGCTGCCGTCGAGAAACCAGCGAGACGCAAAGAAATCGAAATCAAATCACTCCACGCACTCGCTTGCTCGGCACTGCAATCGTCCCGAGAGGTCATAGTCCACTGTATGGAAAGTTCTGGCAGGCTTGCCGCCTCGGCCCAGCGACAATCTTCGCCGCGGGCCTTGCACAAATCCTGGTAGAGCGCGCCAGCCGCCGTCGCCACAGGCTCAGCGGCGCTCGCTGTGCCCAGAGACGCCTTCAGCGGATAGAGATCGCCTATCCCGTCCCACGCAGAGACTGCCAGCGAGGCGGACCGCAACTGCTGGCGGGCCTGTGGAGACATCGGCACAAAACTCCCTCCCCCGGCCAGATGAATCTTCGATGCCACCGGGTTTTCGTCCAAACGCTCCAGGACACGACCGAGCTGCTGCAAGTCGCCACTCGTAGTGCGAGGGCGCTCAAAGAAGATGTCGTAGAAGATGGCCGCCGGAGCCGGTTCGCCGCTCTTGGACAGGGCGAGATCACGCAAAATGCGACCATGATCGGCGTAGGTCAGGGGCCAGTCATTGGCCTCCAGCCAACCCTTTCCATCATTGTGCAAACCGGCGATGCTGGGGTAATCAATAGCGACGACCGTTACCGGTGCGGGCTCGACAGGAAAACTAAACGCCCGGAATCTCCCGAGTTGATCCGACAGAGCCTTGTCAGCGGCGGAGCTCAGGCCAAACGGATCACAGAACAAGCCCCAGTATCCAAGGATCAAGTAAAGCCCTACACGAGCCAGTGGCCACTTACGGAGTCTTTCAAAACCTTCATCCAAAACCCTGAACACTCTATCGCTCCGTGATGTCACTTGGCCACTTCTCGACCAAGGATATCCAAATGATTCGTGCGATGTACATTTAATTAAATAGTTTTGCCTACAGTCAGGTGGCGGACGTTGTCGGCAGCTCGGCCCGCACGGGCAAACTGTTTAGACACGCGAACGCCTCAGCTCCCAAGGCCCGGGCCGTTTTTACGGCACAAAAAAACCGCCGAAGCGGTTTTTTTCATTCTGTGGTCCAGTCGAACTCGTCGTACTCCTCATCGTCCTCGTCGTCCTCGAAGAACTCCTCTTCAAGGTCGTCGTCTTCAACAACATCTTCTTCCGGCTGGTTCAGCAGAAAATCCTTGCGACTCTCGGTAATCGCTCGCCGTAGTTCTTCACCCTTTTGCGGGCAGTTGAGCATTTGGGCGATGCGGTCGATTTTTTTTGCCACGGCATCCTCCAACGCATCGGCTATAGCCTGATAGTGCGCGCTTTCGGGGGTGGATGCCAAATCCCCGCCATGCTGCGCACTTCAGTTTTCTGTAAATCCGCCTTTAGCGGTGATAGCGCCGTACCACGCTGCTGTTTCTCAGGACGTGGCCTTTGATTTTTTCCAGCAGCTGCGCACGGGTCAGGCCGGCGGGCAAGGCGTCCGGGGCCAGGTCCAGGGCGTAGATCTGGATGATGTAGTGGTGCGCGCTGTCTCCAACGGGCGGGCAAGGGCCGATGTAGCCGGTGGTGTTCTGGCTGTTGGTACCGCCAACGCCCTCGAGGCCGGGTTTGCTCCCGGCACCGGCCGGGATCTGGTGGGTGCCGGCCTTGATGCCGTAATGCACCCACTGATCGAGACCCTGGCCTTTCTGGCCGTCCGGGTCGTGCATGACGATGGCGTAGCTTTGGGTGGCGGCCGGGCCGGTGTTCCAGTTCAATGCCGGGGAAATATTGTGTCCGCCACAGCCCGCGGAATCGCTTGCAGCGGCCGATGTGAACAGACGGTCATCGGAAACTCCGGGAATGTTCAGAGTGAAGCGCTCCTGGGCCTGCGCCGGGAACTGCACGCAAAGGGCGACAGCGGCGGCTGCGAGCCAAGCGTTGATTGAGGTCAATCGGGTCATACCGGAGCACCTTGTGCGTGTTGGGCCGTCGTCGGCGTGCAAACTATAGCCGGACCGTTCACGCCGTGGCAGCGGGGAATTGGCTGAACCTCGCGATAGGCACCAGACTCATAAGTAAACGTCTGTCTGGAGAGCAATCATGACTCTGCATCGCGTTGCGCGTGTCACCAATGTGCCCGAAGACCGGGGTCTGGAAGTGCAAGTCCAGGGCAGCAAGATTCTACTGTTGCGCGCCGGTGAACAACTTCGCGCTTATCAGGCCGAATGCCCGCATGCCGGCGCCCCGCTGGCTGACGGTGCGGTATGCAACGGACGCCTGACCTGCCCATGGCACAAGGCGCAGTTTCGGATCGAGGATGGCGGCCTGTGTGAGCCGCCAGCCCTGGACAGTCTCAAGCGCTATCCCCTCGAAGTCCGTGACGGCGACATCTGGGTCGGCGACCAGCCATTATCGGACGCCCACACGCCACCGGCCGACGATCCACGAACCTTCATCATTATCGGTGCTGGCGCGGCAGGTACCGCGGCAGCGGCGGCGTTGCGCGAGAAAGGTTTCGGTGGCCGGGTGCTGTTGATCGACCGCGAAGCCGATGCCGGATACGACCGCACTGCGCTGAGCAAATACGTGATCGCCGGGGAAATGCCGCCGCAGGAAGTCCCGCCGCTGCGCGACGAGGCGTTTTACCGCGAGCAGCGGATCGAGCGCCTGCAGGGCGAAGTGGCCAGCCTGGACGCATCAAACCGCACACTGCGGCTGACTGACGGCCAATCACTGACCTACGACGCCGCGCTGCTGGCCACCGGCGGCATACCCAAGCTGTTGACGCTGCCCGGCGCCGACTTGCCGCAGGTGTTCGTTTTACGCTCCAGAGCCCATGCGCAGCAGATTCTGCACAGCGCCAGCGCCGGCCAACGGGTGGTGATCATCGGCGACAGTTTCATTGCCATGGAGTCCGCCTCGTCCCTGCGCCAGCTTGGCCTGGACGTGACTGTGCTGGCCCGCCACGCAGTGCCTTTTGCCAAACAGTTCGGCGAAACGGTCGGCAAGGCCATTCGCGCGCGGCATGAAGCCCACGGCGTGATGTTTCATACCCAGGGCAATGCGGCGCAGATCGAAGGAACGGACAAGGTCGAAGCCGTACGCCTGGACAACGGCCAACGCCTGGCGGCCGATCTGGTGCTGGTCGGCATTGGCGTCACGCCGGCCACCGCCGCCGTCACCGGGCTGGCGAAAGAACAGGATCAGTCGCTGCGTGTCGACGGCGCAATGCGCGTGGCCGACGGCCTCTGGGCGGCTGGCGATATCGCCACCTTCCCGCTGAACAACCAATACGTGCGCATCGAACACTGGCGACTGGCCCAACAGCAGGCGCGGATCGCAGCGGCCAATATGCTGGGCGGGGACGAGCATTACCTCGACGTGCCGTTTTTCTGGACCTGGCATTTCGGCAAGACCTACGACTACCTCGGGCACGCCGAGGCTTGGGACGAAGTCGAGTTCAAGGGCGACCCTTACGATCCGCCGTTCATCGGCCTGTTCGGAAAAAATGGCGTGGTGTCGGCGGCGCTAGCCTGCGAGATGGACCGGGCCATGGCGATGCTCGCCGAGCGGATGAAACAACCGTTGCCCTGGGAAGAGGCATGGCGCCTGATCCGTGATGTTCCCTAGCGATGCCGGACAGCAAAACGCCCGACACCTGCGCGATGCAGAGGCCGGGCGTTTCCGGGTAAACGGCCGCCGTTATTCGGTGGCGCCGGTTTCCGCAAACTTGCTCATGACAAAACCGGCAAACTCTTCGACGGTCATTTTCTGGCCGTTGAAGTCCACCTGATTGTTGGCGTAACGCAAGTTGGTGACGATATTGTTGCCGTCCAGTTTTGCCAGTTGGCTGCCGACCGCCATGCTGCTGAACATGTCCGCAGTGGCGGTGGCCTGATCGGCAATCAGCTTGGCGTCGGTCTGACCGTCGATTTGCGACTGCACGGTGAGTACATCGACCAGCATGGGTTTGGACACTTTCAGTTTGAAGTCCAGCAACGCGATCAACTGCCTGACCAGTTGATCGGTCGGCAGGTCGATGGTTTGTGGCTTGGTCAGGTCGAGCACCATGTTGGCGCGGCTCTCACCGTTGGCGGTGTTGAACGACAGGTTTTCCAGGGCCACCTGCGGACCGGCCGCCAGCAGCTTTTCCAGGCTGGACTTGAGCAGTGTTTCCTCGGCTTCGGTCAGTTTCAGCTCCGGTGCCGGCAGGCCCGCTGCCGCCGCTTCGGCCGCCGCACGCTCATACGGCTGCAGCTTGCTCTGATAGACCTGCATCAACGACATCGTGGCCGGAATGTCGAGGTTCTTCACGCTCATGGTCAGCGCACCGGAACCGATGATCTTGCCATTCAGGGACACTTCGCCAACTTTGTAATCGGCACGCCCGGAAGCGTTGCTGCCCTTTTCTTCCGTCAGGTTTTTCATCTCGAATTTCTTGAAGTCCAGCACCGACTGCTTGACGCCAAAAGTCGATTTGCCGCTGGCCAGTTCGAGGACGTTCTCGCCGACATAGAAACCGTAGGTACTTTTGGTCAGGTTGCTGGCCAGGGTCAGGCCGTTCAACTCAACCTGCACCGGTGCCTGGTCTTCGGAAACGGTGGTCACTTTCAGGCTGTCCATGTAGCCGTTGGCCTTGACCTTCTGCGCCTTGGCGCTGGCGTCGACGTCCATGCTCAGGCCGGAGAATTTCATGCTCGACTTGTCATCCAGCGCCATTTCCAGCGGCTGCAACTCGAAGGTGCCGTTGGTGGCGTTGTCATAGCCGATGTTGACCACGCCGGTCAGTGGGGATTTGTCCTTGGCGGCGGCAAACCACTTCTCGGTGAACGGGGTCTTTTCCAGTTCATAGTGACTGGTCGCCAGGACCGGCAGCCACTTCAGCGACATCAGCCGCGAGAACGGCAACGGGCCGTGTTCGATGTGATCGACAAACAGCAGCTCGACCGGTGCTTCGCCGAACATTTCACCTTCACCCTTGAGGCGATAGTGCGCGGTGCTGCTGAATACATGACGCTCCAGCGAGACCAGCTCCAGCGACGCGGTGCCGTTGGAACCGACCATGGCCGCTTGCAGCTCCTTGTTGGCATCGGCAATCGAGGCGTTCAACACACCTTCAAGCCTGGTGCCGGTGAACCAGGCTCCGCCTGCGCTGATGGCACCGATTGCGACAACAATTCCCAGTAGCACGCCTGCTGATTTGTTCATGTATGGCCCGTTCAATGTCCGTTGTTGAAAGTGTGGTCGTCTTCCCTGAACCCATGACGGGTTGCGGCTCGACTGTGCTGAAAGTGGAATGCAGATTAGCACCGGGCGCGACGAACGGCCCAATGATTAAAGGTGAAGGAGTGTCTTGGGGGCGCGCAGGGTTCGAAATTTTCGCTGTGCATTCAATCGCCTTCGCGGGCAAGCCCGCTCCCACAGGGGAATGCATTCCAATGTGGGAGCGGGCTTGCTCGCGAAGGCGGCATAACAGCCAACACAAAATCAGGAATACTGGACTTCGATCTCGTCCAGTTGATGATCAAAGCTTTTAAGCCGCGCCGTCCAGGTGTACACCAGCACTTCGAAGTCGCGGTTGATCACCGCTCCGCCCGTCACTTCCGCGCGGGGGTCGCAGACGTCCAGTTGATAACGTTCGCGGGCCATGGCCGTGGCGACATCGGCCAGCTCCCGGGCATTGCTGAGCCAGTGCCGACCGTCGTCAGCCACTTGCCGGTCGAGCGCAAGGCATTGTTTTTTCAGGTTTTCGAGGCTTTTCTCCAGCGGCGTGCCGGTCAATTCGCCCATGACCTCCTGAAACGTGCGCCCCGGCTGCCAGTAACTGCCCCAGAAATAGCGGTCGAACACCGTTTCGACACGACGCAACGCCACCTTGGTATCCCAGATCAGGACCAGGGTCTTGCCTTGTTCGAGTTGTCTTTTTTTGATGCGCTGATTCTGGACCGACGCCCAGGCCACCACCGCAACGGACATCACGGCTATCAATGCGACGGCACTGTCGAGGAACACCAGAGCCTGGTCGATCTGGTGGGCCAGCATGACGCCGTAGAAATAGGTGGCCGATAGCAGCACTAATGCCACGATGGCGCACCAGAAGCCAAGAGCATAAGGGTTTTTCATTATTGGTTTCCCCCTGACCTGCGCGAGCCTTGTGCGAAGAAAGGGCGCTTTGCACGAGGCGCCTTTCCAACACTTCAAAGCATAGCAACGGCCTCAGGGTTTGCCGGAGTTCGACGCTTGCGTTCGTCCGCTTTCCCAGCCGCCGCCCAACGCCAGGAACAAATCGATCTGGCTGGCGGCTACCTGGGTGTTGGCAGCGGCCAATTGCGCCGTGACATCCGTGTAGGTGCGGGTCGCTTGCAGGTCAGCCAGGAACGATTCGCGGCCGGCCTGGAAGAAGCGATGGGTCTGTTCGGCCGCCAGTTTTGCCGATTGCTCGGCATCGGCCAGGGCGTCGCGGCGTTGCAGCAAGGCCGTGTATTGGGCAAGGCTGGTCTGGGTTTCACGAATCGCGTTGAGCACCACCCCATCGAAATGCGCCAGCGTCGCCTGGGTCACCGCTTCGGCTTCGCGGATGCGCGCCCGGGCGCCGTTGGTCGGCACCTTCCAGGTCAGCGACGGGCCGAAGCCCCAGCGGTTGGTCGACGGGTCGCCGAGATCGTCGAGGATACCGACGGTACCGATGGTCGCGCCGATGCTGATATTCGGGTACAGCTCACCCGTGGCGACCCCGATACCGGCCGTCGCGGCCGCCAGCCGCCGCTCGGCCTGCCGCACATCCGGGCGACGCTTGAGCAGCGCGGCGCCATCGCCCACCGGGACCAATTGCGCGATTTTCGGCAGCTCGTCGCAGGTGGCGGTGCCGGCCGGCAGTTGGTCCACCGGCTTGGCCAGCAACATCGACAGGCGATACAGCCCGGCCTGACGTGAGGCCTCATAGCGCGGCATGTCGGCGCGCAGGGATTTGAATTGGGTTTGCGAGCGGGTGACCTGGGTTTCGTCGCCACGCCCGGCATCGCGCAGGCGCTGGATCAGTGTGGTGCTTTGCGCTTGCAGGTCGAGGGAGTGCTGGGCGATTTCCCGCTCTTCATTGGCCGCGCACACCTGGGTGTAGGCCCGCACCACGTCGGCCACCACGGTGATGCGTGCCGTATCGGCGGCGGCCTGCGTCGCATCGGCATTGGCCTTGGCCGCTTCGATACCGCGTTGCAAGGTCCCGAACAGGTCGAACTGGTAGGACGCGCTGATGCCGATGTCGCCAATGTTGGCCACCGGCACTTTTTCCGGTAGCAGGAACGCCTGGCCGGACTCCTGCAAGCGCTGGGCGCCCATCTGCACGCCCCCGCTCCAGCCGCCCGCCGCTTCGGCCTCATCCACCTGAGCGCGAGACCGCGACAGGCTGGCCGCCGCCACGCGTAAATCGGTGTTGGAGGCCATGGCCTGCTGTACCAGCTGGTCGAGTCGCGGGTCCTTGTACAGGCGCCACCAATCGGCCGGCACCGGTGCGGACACCACCGTTTTACCGTCGACCGCCAGATCGCCCTGGATATCTGGACGATGGACAGCCGCCTCTTCGGGCAAGTGATAATCCGGCCCGACCATCTGACACGCCGACAGCAGCAAACCCAAACCGGCGACCGCCAAACCCGAGGCCTTGCTCATTGCGCCAGCTCCCGTTGCTGATCGTCGATGATCGATACCGTGGCGGTGCGCCCGGCGATCATGCGGAAATCTTCCGGCACGTCATCGAAGGCGATGCGCACCGGAATCCGTTGGGCCAGGCGCACCCAGCTGAAGGCCGGGTTGACGTTGGGCAGCAGGTTGTTGCCGCTGGTGCGGTCGCGGTCTTCGATGCCGGCAACGATGCTTTCTACGTGCCCGCGCAAGCGTGCATTGTCGCCGATCACCCGGATGTCGACGCTCTGGCCGATATGGATGCCGTTCAGTTTGGTTTCTTCGAAATAGCCGTCGATGTGGAACGAATTGCTGTCGACCACCGACAACACCGGACGCCCGGCGCTGACGAACTCCTGGGTCCGTGGCGCACGGTCGTTGACGTAGCCGTCCACCGGGCTGCGGATCACCGAGCGGTCGAGGTTCAGCTGCGCGCTGTCCACCGCCACCTGGGCTTCCATCAAGGCCACCTGGGCGCGGGCCACTTTCGACTGGCTTTCTTCCAGTTGCTCAGCCGGCACCAGATTACCGAGACCTTTGTTTCGCTTGGCCTCGCGCTGGGCCTGGGCCAGGGTTTCTTCGCGGTCGGCGACAGCCGCTTTCGCTTGGCGCAGGGCCAGCTTGAAACGGTCCGGATCGATGCTGAACAGCACCTGGCCGCGCTTGACCAACTGGTTGTCGCGCACCTCCACTTGCTGGATCAACCCGGAAACATCCGGCGCGATTTGCACGATGTCGGCACGGATGTGCCCATCGCGGGTCCAGGGCGCGAACATGTAATACATCACCATGCGCCAGACCACGACCACGGCGAAGCTCACGATCAGCAGGGTCAGCACCACGCGACCAAGGGTTAGAAAGGGTTTTTTCATGTCATCAGGTATCGACTGAGTAAGTCCACGGCGCCAAGCAGCAGGGCGTAGAGGGCCACGTTGAACAATGCCCGGTGCCAGACCAGACGGTAAAAGTGCAGGCGCGTCAGCACCCCGTGCACCAACAGGTACAACACATACGTAATGCCCATCAGCACCAGCAGCGTGGGCAGAAACACCCCGCTGACATCCAGGTCACCGATCATAAAGGCGCTCCATCAATGCCATGGGGAAGCGGTTCTTCGGGCTCGGCGGCGCCGACGAATTCGACGCCGGGCAGCAATGCCAGGCGCAGGCCGCTCAGGGCGTGCAGCAGATGCCGACGGGTTTCGTCATCGCCGGCACCACTGAGGGCGCGACGTGTGCGGTCGAGGGTCATCAGCAGCGGGCTCGGTGCCGGCAAGCGCTCACCGGCCTTGAGACAGGCCTTGAAGTACTCGCCAACCTCGGCCACCACCTGGCGCAGCAGCACCTGCGGCACACCGAGGACCCGCGGCGTATGGGCCAGCAGGTCCAGCAGATTCAGCGCCACCCGCACTTCCCGCAGCGCCACGCCGGAGTCCTGGCCGGTCATGGCCAGGCGCGGCAGGTGCTGCATCAGCCGATCGAGCATCTTTATGCCCAACAGCCGATGTTCGGACAACGTGGCCGGCTCGGAGAGGCCGACAATGTCACGCCAGCTGAAACGGGTCAGGCGCTTGGCTGCCAGCTCGGCCCCGAACGGCCGGGCGATCAGGGTCCAGATGAACGCGAACAGCAGCCCCATCGGACCGGCCAGGTTGGAGTTGGCGAAACTGAGGAAGTCGGCGTCGTAGGCACCCTGAATGCTGATGAAGGACGAGGTGTTGACCAGGGTCAGCAGCATGCCCAGGTAAAACTGCGGCTTGACCGTCAGGGTGCCGACACAAATGAACGGCACGGCAAACGCCAGCACCAGCATCGGAAAGTCATGCAGGTTGGGCAGCACCAGAAACAGATAAAGGCTGGCGAACACCACCGACATCGCCGTCCAGAAAAAGAACCGGTAAATCTGCGGCGCCGGGTCGTCCATCGAGGCGAAGAAGCTGCACGCCACCGCCGCGAGGATCACGGCGCTGCCGCCATCGGTCCAGCCGAGCAGAATCCACAACACCGAGGCCACGATAATCGCGGTGACGGTGGAAGCCGCGGAATACAACATCAGGCCGCGATCCAGAAACGGGGACAGCCGCCCCAGCCGCCAGTGCCGATACACCGCGCGCCAGCTGTCCTGGCTTTCGCACTGGATGGCGTATTGCAGGCTGCGGCAGTCCTGCCACAAATCGATCCACTCGCCGAGACGGTAGATGGCATTGGAGAACAGCAGCTGCTTGCGGTCATCCAGCGCTTCGGAGGCGGGTTGCAGGGCTTCCAGTTGATCCTTCAGTGCTTGCCAGCGGTCGAGGTCGGCATCCTTGTGCCCGAGCCATTCAGTGGTGGCCGTGAGCAACGGCGCGAACTTGTCCACAAGCTCGGGCGTACGCCGTTCCAGGGCATAAAGCGCGTCGTCGAGGGCATCGACTACCGGCAGCAGGTGAATCATCCGCCCACGCAACTCCTTGGTGTTACGCACCGTCTGCGGACGCGAACCTTCGTGGGGCAACTGACCGATCATCAACTCCAGGGAATTGAACGTGGCGACCATCGATGCACGCAACGCGCTGACTTCTTCAGGCTGCACGTTACGACTGAGGAAGCGCAGGCTGTAGGTC
This sequence comes from Pseudomonas sp. FW305-70, assembly GCF_058783925.1. Taxonomy (NCBI): domain Bacteria; kingdom Pseudomonadati; phylum Pseudomonadota; class Gammaproteobacteria; order Pseudomonadales; family Pseudomonadaceae; genus Pseudomonas; species Pseudomonas sp. FW305-70. The sequence continues at coordinate 8,529 of NZ_JBYSYZ010000058.1, read as the reverse complement.
GATGCATCGGTAAACCATTTGCTCACCGAATCATTGAACACCGGCGCCAGGCGCCGCGGCCAGAACATGGCACCGACCACCGCCGCTACGACGATGCCCAGAAAGATCTCTTCAGTCCGCGCTTCGGCCACGTCCCACACCCCCAGCGGGTTATTCACCACCGGCAGGGCGATCAACGGCAAGGTGTAACCGGCGAGCATCAAGGCGTAGTTGTTCGCGGTGCGCAAATGCAGGGACAGAAACAGCAGCGTGCCGGTCCACAGTGCAATCACCACCACCAGCACGTAGGGGCTCTGCACGAACATCGGCACGAACAGAACCGCCGCCGCAGCGCCGATAAAGGTGCCGACTGCCCGGTACAACGCCTTGGAGCTGGTAGGGCCGAGAAACGGGCTGGAAACGATGTACACCGTGGCCATCGCCCAGTACGGACGCGGCATTTGCATGAGCAGGGCGATGTACAGCGCGATCATCGAGGCGGCGAAGGTGCGGACCCCATAGAACCAGTCTCGCGCCGGGGGCATGCCTGCAAAAAAACCGTTCAAGAGTTGGCCACCGATGGCGGCGTGGCCGCTTCAAAAGCTCTCAGTACCCGCAGCGTAGCTTCCAGATCACTCGGGGCAATGCCTTCCAGGACTTCCTGGCGCAAGCGCACCAACTCCACTTCGACCGCCTGCACCAGCTCCCGGCCGGCGTCGGTCAGGCTCAGGCATTTGGCGCGACGGTCCTGCGCGTCTTCGGTCCGGCAGACGTAACCGGAATGGCACAGTTGATCAAGCAGGCGCACCAGCGATGGACTCTCCATCCCTGCTGCTTGCGCCACCGTCACCTGGCGCACGCCCTCGCCCAAGCGCCCGATCATCAACAGCGGAACGGCGCAGGCTTCGGAGATGCCATAGTTGACCAGCGTGGTCTGGCAGATTTTGCGCCAATGCCTGGCGGCCACCACCATGGCGCTGCTGATGTTCATCTGGAGAACGTCGAGGTTGTTCGGCACGAGGGAAAATACACACTGTTAGTTTGCTAACTATCAATATTGCATTGGAGAGGATTTTCCGTCAAGTTTTGAAACAATTACGTAACAGCGACCTGCCGAGAGCCCTCAACGTTGCCTGGCGCGCTCATACACCTCACTGTGTTCGCGCTTTCCTACTGCAACGACAGAAACAACAATGCGCTCATCTATCACCTCGTAGACGAGTCGATATCCCGATGACCTCAGCTTGATCTTGTAGCAGTCAGGCATGCCATGCAGCGCGTCAGACTGGATTCGAGGCACCTCAAGCCGCTCTGACAGCTTCTTTTTGAATTGCTCACGTACTGTGTGCCCCAGCTTGTCCCATTCTTTGCGTGCAGACGGGAGAAATTCGAGCTTATAAGTCATCCAGCGTTACCGGGATCGGCGTTTCATGACGACGAGAACGCACGAGTTCCGCCAACTCCAAATCATCAAGGCGCTCCATCATGGCTTCGAACACATCGGCAGGAACCATGTAGCCCATGACGCGATTGTGATTGAGCACCGCGACAGGCCCTCCATGAGCGCCATTCAAAACGGCAGAGGGGTTTTTCTTTAGTTCAGACACGCTGACAGCCATATCGGCCAAAACATTCTGCATAATTAAGACCTCAAATAAGGTCTTAATTTTGGTCAATTAATTCGATCAGAGCAACCTCCGTGGACCGCCACCTATCCGTTATTTACACCCCCCGCCCCTTCCTCAACATCACATCCAGCTGATCCACCACCTCGGCCCAATCTGCGTCATCGAGTATCTCCTCACGCAGAAGCTCCGCCTGGCTCGGGCTCCAGAAAAATGCATCCGCAAGGTGCAGTTCCGGTTTGAGCGGTGAATGGGTGGCGATGAATTTATCGATGCTTTCGGCGTCGTCCGGCAGGCCGAGTTGTTTGAACAGCGAAGGGAGGTTGTGGGTTGGGTTTTCCATGTCGAACTCCTGGGGACCAATTCAGGGGGACCGCTGCGCGGTCATTCGCGGGCAAGCCCGCTCCCACAGGTTTTGTGTTTGATACCGAACCTTGTGGGAGCGGGCTTGCCCGCGAAGACGTCAGCATTGACGAAACAAAACTCAATGACTCAACTCCCGCACCTCCGCATGCGGCACCATTTTCAGGAACTCGGGCATGTCCATGCGCACCAGGTTGACGTGGTTGCCGGCCTCCAGATAGATGTCTTTCTGCCGGGTCAGCAGCGGGTCGATGACCACTTCCAATCCATAGGACTCACCCAGCGCCGGTACGGCACCGCGCTCGCAATCGTCGAACAGGTGCGCCAGGTTGCTTTCCCGGGAAACCTGCCACTCACCGCTGCTGCGGACCTTGCTCAGGTCAAGGTGACGGCTGGCGGGCAGCACGGCCATCAGGTAGTGCCCATGGTGATCGTCGAGGATCACCGATTTGGCCACCCGTTCGGCAGGAATACCGGCGACCCGCGCCGTTTCGAGGCTGCTGGCCGAATGGGGGTGGCTGACGATGTCATATTCGCATTGAGCCTTTTCCAGGCTTCGCTGCACGGTTCTTGCCATACGCATGATGCACCTCGGTGTCCGCCGTGATCGCTGGCAGACGATGGTTAAAGCGTTGCTTGCGTAGTAAAAGTCTAGGCCCGCCGGCGTGATCCGGTGGGAAATCCGCCCATCGGCCGACGACGACAATTGAGCAAAATTCATACAGGTTGAGGCTCAACTAAACTGTACTCAGAGCCACTCCACGACTCTCCCGGAGGGTCAAGTGAACACGCGTTGTTGTGCAGTTGCGTTGCTGTTGGCGTTGAGCGGATCGGCCTTCGCTGCCGACACGGTTGTGTTGCTGGTGCCCAATCCCGTGGGAATCTGGCTGATCACCTTCGGCATCGCATTCCTGATCGCCGAAGCGGCCCTGCCCAATTACGGCGTGATCGGCCTGGGCGGCATCGTGATGTTCGTGATCGGCGCGGTCATCCTGTCCAACACCGAAGTGCCCGTGCCGTTGATGATCGGCCTGGCGGTGGTCAGCGCGCTACTACTGATCTACCTGGTGATTCACGCCCTGAAGACCCGACCGCGCCACATCGTCAGTGGTGATGCCGGGCTGCTCGGTAGCGTGACGGCGGTGACGTCATTGCAGGCCGGCAACGCCTATGGCGGCTGGGTGCATCTACAAGGAGAACAATGGCAAGTGCTCAGCGCGACGCCGCTGCAACCCGGACAACAGGTGCGGGTGGTGGGGCGCAAGGGCTTGCTGCTGCAAGTGGCCGCGGCTGACGCGGCGCCGGGCGGAGAATAGTCATGGGTTTGCAATTGGGTCTTGTCGCGCTACTGCTGTTGCTCATCGCACTGGCGGGGTCGACGTTCCGCATCCTGCGCGAGTACGAGCGCGGGGTGGTGTTCCAGCTCGGGCGCTTCTGGCAGGTCAAGGGTCCCGGCCTGATCCTGCTGATTCCGGTGGTCCAGCAAATGGTCAGGGTCGATTTGCGCACCGTGGTGCTGGACGTGCCGCCGCAAGACGTGATCACCCGCGACAACGTGTCGGTCAAGGTCAACGCGGTGCTGTATTTCCGCGTGCTCGATCCGCAGAAGGCCATCATCCAGGTCGAGGATTTCCTGGCCGCCACCAGCCAATTGGCGCAAACCACGTTGCGGGCGGTGCTGGGTAAACACGAACTGGACGAACTGCTGGCCGAGCGCGAACGGTTGAACCTGGACATCCAGCAAGTGCTCGACGCCCAGACCGACGCCTGGGGCATCAAGGTCGCCAACGTCGAGATCAAGCACGTGGACCTCAACGAATCGATGGTCCGTGCCATTGCCAGGCAGGCTGAAGCCGAGCGGGAACGGCGCGCCAAGGTGATCCACGCCGAAGGCGAATTGCAGGCCTCGGAAAAACTCATGCAGGCCGCCGAAATGCTGGGCCGCCAACCGGGGGCCATGCAACTGCGCTACATGCAGACCCTGAGTTCGATTGCCGGCGACAAGAGCTCGACCATCGTCTTTCCGTTGCCGATCGAGTTGCTCAAGGGCATGGCTGACTTGTCGTCGAAACCCTGAAGGCTGCAACCCTCTCTTTCATTGCCCGGTGTTGCCGGCCAGGTACAACCTGGCGGCAACACCGGCAACTGTGCAAACTCGTCCGGCACGTCGGCGGTGCCGATCAGCCAGATTCAACCCGAGTCCATGGACCGTCAGCGCTGCGCCGTCTCGGCTAACGGATACACCGACTCCCAACCCCCACCCAACGCCTTGTACAACCCGACGGCTGCCAGCGACACGCCGGTCGAACTCTCGACCCACTGCTCCTGCGTGGCCAGCAGCGCCCCTTGCACGGTGAGTACGGTGACGAAATCCACCACGCCCTCAACGTACTGCTGTTGCGCGGTGTCCAGCGCAATGCGGTTCTGACGCACGGCTTCGGCCAGGCTGTCGCGGCGTAATTGGCTGGCGTTGTAAGCGGTCAGTTGGTCATCGATTTCATGCCAGGCGCGCAACACGGTTTGCTGATAGGCAATGGCCGCTTCCTGTTGTTGTGCTTCGCGCAATTGGAGCACGCCCCGCAAACGGCCACCGTCGAACAACGGCAAGCTCAATTGCGGGCCGATCCCGAACGAACGCGAACCCCAGGAGCCAAAATCGCTCAGCTGCATGGCCTGGGAGCCGATGTTCCCCGACAGGATGATTCGCGGATAGAAATCCCCCCTGGCCACGCCAATGCTGGCCGTGGCGGCATGCAGTCGCGCTTCGGCCTGGCGAATGTCCGGTCGACGTTCAGCCAGTTGCGAGGGCAAGCCAATGGCGACCTGGCGCGGCGTTTGTGGCACCGGGGCGTCTGTGGATAACTGCGCCGCCAATGCCTGGGGCGCTTCGCCCATCAACAGGCTCAAGGCATTGATCAGTTGCCACTGGCGCTGCTCCAGCGCGGGCAGACGCGATTCGATGGCCGCCACCTGCGCGGCGGCTTCGGCGACATCCAGATCCGTCGCGACGCCGTCGGCCAGGCGCAGTTGCGAGAGCTTCAGGCTATGGCGGGCGACGTCGAGGTTCTGTTCGGTGACGAGCCGGGTGTTCTGCACACCGCGCAGTTGAATGTAGTCCTGGGCGGTTTCGGCCAGCACCGACAGCAGCACACCACGCCGGTCGTTCTCGGCGACTTCCAAAGTGGCGTCGGCCGCTTCGGTTTCCCGACGCACGCGGCCCCAGAAGTCCAGCTCCCAGGAAGCGGAAAAGCCGGCATTCCACAGATTGAAAGCCGACTGGCCATTGTGTCCTGACGGGTCGTTCAAGCCTTCACCACTGTTGCGATTGCGCCCGTAACTGCCACTGGCGGCCGTGTTGGGATAGCGGTTGGCAGTGATGACCTGGCGCACCGCACGACTTTGCTGCAAACGGCTGCCGGCCAGCTTCAGGTCGAGGTTGTCGGTCAGGGCGCGCTGGCTCAAGGCCGAGAGTTGCGGGTCATGGAACACTTCCCACCAGCGCTCGGCCATTGTTTCGGCGATGGCCTGGCTGGTAGCTGCATTTGATGGTTTTGCCCATTCGGTGATTTGTTTGGCTTCGGGCTTTTTGAAATCGGGTCCTACGGTACAGGCGCTGAGGCTCATGACGAGCAAGGCACTGAAGGTGAGTGGCTGCCACAGGCCTCTTCGCGGGCAAGCCCGCTCCCACAGTTGACCGCATTCCCCTGTGGGAGCGGGCTTGCTCGCGAAGGCGTCAGCGCGACCAACAAAAATCTTCATCGCTGAACAACCTCTTTCGCCTTGGCGGTGGCCGTATCAATACTCGCCTCCACCGACATCCCCACCCGCAAGCGCTCGGCCAGCGACTGCCCCGGCTCCAACACGATCTTCACCGGTATCCGCTGCACCACCTTGGTGAAGTTGCCGGTGGCGTTGTCCGGTTTGATCGCGGCGAACGTCACCCCGGTGGCCGGTGCGATGCTGTCGACACGACCGTTGAGTGCCGCACCGCCCAGGCTGTCGACGCGCACTTGCACCGCCTGCCCAGGCTGCACATCCGTCAGTTGCGTTTCCTGGAAATTGGCCATCACATAAGCCTGCGCCAGCGGCACCACGGCGAGAATCTTGCTGCCCGGCGTCACGTAGGCACCGACCCGTACCGCGCGTTCTCCGACCATGCCGTCCTGTGGCGCCACGATCCTCGTATAGGACAACTCGTAGCTGGCCATTTCCAGCTTCGCTTGCGCCCGCTTCAGACCGCCTTGCGCCGCATCGCGCTGGGCCGTCAGGATCTCCACCTGCTTGCGCTCCCCCGCCAGCACTGCCGTGGCGTTAGCCAGACGTGCGCCAGCCTGGTCGATGCGCGTTTGCGCCTGTTGCGCATTTTGCACCGTGCCGGCGCCCACCCCGGCGAGGTGCTTGTAGCGGTTCAATTCATGCTCGGCAAAGGCCATTTCCGCCTTGGCCGAAACCACCGACGATTGCGCCTGGGCAATCACCGATGCCTGGCGCTCCAGGGTCGCCCGGGCGTTTTGCAGTTGCGCCCTGGCCACCAGCGTTTCGGCGTCGGCAGCCTGGGCGGCGGCGCGCAAATCCCGGTCATCGATCAGCGCCAGCAATTGCCCCGCCTTGACCTGCTGGTTGTCCTCGACCAGCACTTCCTTGATAAACCCGGCGACCCGCGGCACGACCAGGGTGAAATCCGCCGAGACGTAAGCATCGTTGGTGTTCTGCTGGGTACGCTTGCCGAACAGGCCGGGCATTGCCAGGTACAGCGCCCCACCGACGACCAATGCGACGACCACGGCCACCGCGACTTTCTGCTTTGCTTGGGTGTTCATAAAAACCTTCTGTTTCAGTGGAGCATTCAGGTCGGTGTGCGCGGCGGATAGATCCGCGTCGGCAGCCAGAAAATCAGCAGGATCAAGGTCACGGCGATACCGGCCATGCACAGGTAAAGATCAGAGGACGTGAGCACCAGCGCTTGCTCATGCAAGCGATGAGCGAGACTTGCGCTGTCGCGCTCGACCAACGGCGAGTTGCCGAGGCGATCGACCAGCATGGTCGAGTGAAAATGCAGACGGGCCGTGGTCAGCGCTTCGATCACCCCGGTGGCGATGACCGCCGACAGGCCTTTGACGGTGTTGAACCAGGCCGATGCGAACGGCCCTTGCATCGGGTTGATGCTACCGGTGGACAACATCAGCAGCGGCAACACCGCCATGGGCTGACCGAAAATCTGCAGCCATTGCAGCACATAGAAATCGTCGCGAATCCACGCGGACGTCAGTTGCGAGCCGCCAACGCACGACAACGCCAGCATGCCCAGGCCGATGCCCAACACCCAGCGGCAATCAACCCGGCGAAAGTTGCACAGCGTCGCCACCAACGGCAGTGCGATCAATTGCGGCAGCGCCGCCAGCAGTATGATCGGTGCGGTCTGCACCGGGCGATAACCCTGGACCTGCGCCAGGTAGCTGGACGGAATGATGATCACCGCCTGCAACACCACCAGAACGCCCGCCAGGGTCAACAGGGCAAAGGACAGGTTACGGATGCCGAGCATCTGCATCTTGAAAAACGGCATCGGCTGTGACCACTCACCGCCCAAAAACAGCACCAGCAGCAACAACCCGCCACCGAGCAATCCGCAGATCAGGTTCGACTCGAACCAGTCCAGGCGATTGCCCTGCAAGATGCCGATCACCAGCATGCAGATGGCGGGAAAGCCCAGCAGCAATCCGCGCCAGTTGAAGGATTTGAAGCGCTCCAGGCGCAGCGGGTCCTGGGGCAAGCCATACGCTACCGCGACCATGGCAATCAGGCACGGCGCGATGATTTGCCAGAAAGTCCATTGCCAACCGACGTATTCGGTCCATAGCCCGGCCAATGGCGTACCCAGGCCCGGGCCGAACGTCGCCGTCAGGGCATAACCGGCCAGGCCATACAACTTCACGTTGGCGGGCAGAAACCGCAGGGCCACGGTCATCAACATGGGGGGCAGTGCGCCGCCCGCCAGGCCTTGCAAGGTGCGCAGCAACAGCAGGCTTTCGTAATTCGGGGCGAAGGGGCACAACACACCCAACAGGGTGAACAGGCTGATGGCGCACAGGGTGAAACGCCGCAACGAGAACGTCACCGCACACCAGGGCGCAAATGCCATGGCCGCCACCGACGTCGCGGTGTAACAGGCGACCAGCCAGGTGCCTTCGTCGTAGCCGATGGCCAATGCGCCGCGGATGTCGGCGAGCGCGACCTTGGTCACCATCTCGTTCAGGCCCGACACCAGCACCGCCAGCAGCACGCCCACCAGGCCGATGATGATCCGCGGGCCGAAGACCGGCGGTGCGGCCGCCGTGCTGGTCGCAGCGACAGGTGCCGTGACCGTAAGGGAAGTCATGTACTGCGAGCTCCGGCGTGGAAAGACCGAAGCATTCTAAAAAGCGTGATGCCTGACGAAAATCAACTTATCAGCAGCTTATAAGTGCGCCAGACGCAATGATAACCCCCCTGTAGGAGCGAGCTTGCTCGCGATGGTCGTTAACGATGCCGCGTGTTTACTGACTAAACGCGGCGCTCTTGA
>NZ_JBYSYZ010000057.1:0-29155 GCF_058783925.1 Pseudomonas sp. FW305-70 | reverse complement strand
GATTTCGATTTGTGCGGCGGGTGGGCAGGGTGTGACCGCGATCATCGAACGCTGAGTTAAAACAACTGTGGGAGCGAGCTTGCTCGCGAAAAGGGCATCAGCTTCAACATCAATGTTGACTGCCATACCGCTTTCGCGAGCAAGCCCGCTCCCACAATTGATCTCCTATGTTCACAAGTGTCGTGTTTACAGACGACCTTCAGTGGTGTTGTTGCGAATCAGGTGCGGAACCTGCGCACCAGCCCGTCCAGCTCGTTCGACAGCCCGGCCAGGCTCTGGGAGTCCAGGCGTGCCGAGTTGGCCAATTCCGCCACCAGTTGCGCATCGCCATGGATCTGGCTGATGTGCCGGTTGATGTCTTCGGCCACTTGATGCTGTTGTTCCGCCGCCGTGGCGATCTGGGTGTTCATGTCACGGATCACATCCACCGACTCGCGAATCTGCCCGAAGCTGTTGCGCGCCTCACCGATGCGCGTCACCGATTGCTGGGACACTTCCAGGCTGGCGTGCATCTGTTGGGTCACCTGGCTGGTGCGTTTGGCCAGGTTGCCCAGCAGTCCGTCGATTTCCGCCGTGGAGTCGGCCGTGCGCTTGGCCAGGGCTCGTACTTCGTCGGCCACCACGGCAAAGCCGCGGCCTTGTTCACCGGCCCGGGCCGCTTCGATCGCGGCGTTCAGCGCCAGCAGGTTGGTCTGTTCGGCGATCGAACGGATGGTCCCCAGGATCGACTGAATGTCGTTGCTGTCGCGCTCCAGTTGTTGCATCGACTGGGCTGACTGTTCGATTTCCTGGCTCAGGCGATCAACGCTGTTCACCGCCGCATCGATCTGTTGCTGACCTTCGCGCGCCTGGCGCTGGCCACTGTCGGCGGATTCCGCCGCCTGGCTGCAAGAGCGCGCAACTTCGTTGGCGGTGGCGACCATTTCGTGGAACGCCGTGGACACCATGTCCACCGCTTCGCGCTGGCGTCCGGCGGCTTCGGCCATGTCGCTGGAGACCTGGGTCGAACTCTTGGAGGTGGCGAGGATCTTGCCCGCCGCGCCGCCGATGTTCTGGATCAGGTTGCGAATCGCGGTCAGGAACTGGTTGAACCAGTTGGCCAACTGCGCGGTTTCGTCGTTGCCACGGATTTGCAGGTTCTGGGTCAGGTCGCCTTCGCCTTGGGCGATGCCTTCCAGGCCGCTGGCCACGCTGCGGATCGGACGCACGATGAGGCTGGCAAAACTGGCGCCGACGATGGCGAAGATGACGGCCAGGACGGCGGCGATGATGGCGATCAACCAGGTCAACCGGGTCGCGGAGTTCATCACGTCGTTCTGTTTGATCAGGCCGATGAAGGTCCAGCCCAGTTGCTCCGACGGCCAGACGTTGGCCATGTAGCGCTCGCCGTTCAACTCCACTTCCACCAGGCCCTTGCCGGCCTTGGCCAGTTGCGCGTAGCCCTCGCCCAGGCTGTTCAGCGGTTTGAAGTTGTGTTCCGGTTGTTTCGGATCCACCAGGACCGTGCCGGTGTTTTCCAGCAGCATCAGGTAGCCGGTTTCACCGAGCTTGATCTGTTTGACGATTTCGGTGAGCTGCTTGAGCGTCACGTCGATGCTGACCACGCCACCGTTGGTGCCCAGCTTGTTGTCGATGGTGCGCACGGTGCTGACGTAGGTCGCGTCGTCCTGGGCCCAGTAGTAAGCCTCGGTGCGAAACGGCTTGCCCGGCTTGGCCTGGGCGGCCTTGTACCAGGGGCGCTGGCGTGGGTCGTAGTTGTTCAGCTTCGGATCATCCGGCCACGACACGTAGCCGCCCGCCGCCGTGCCAAGGATGGCATAGGCGTAGGACGGGTGGCTGTTGCCCAGGTCCTGGAGCAGGGTGAAGACCTTCTTGTCCATCTCGCCCTGGGGAACACTCTCGGCGTTGGCGGCCATGTAAGTCTTGAGGCTGTCGTCGGAGTTTCGGATCAGCGGCTGCTTGGCCAGGTAATCGACGTTCTGGCTGATGCTGTCAAAGAACAATTGCATGGCGTTGCTGACCTGACGAATCTCTCGGGCACTGCCGTCGATAAATTCGTCTCTGGCATCACTGCGCAGGTTCAGCACAACGAGGGTGGCGACCAGCACCACGGGCAGGCAGGCGATGATTGCAAACGCCCAGGTCAACTTCTGTTTGATGTTCATCCGCGCTCCAGATTTTCTTGTACGCCCACGCAGTGCAGATGACTCGCGGTTTATTGGCAGCCGTAATCGTTCTTGGTCAACCCGGGTCCTTGAGTGCGGCATCGCTTTTGTTGTGGCAGCGATTGTCGGACAAATCACTTTGTCACTAAGGACTTCGGCTGTTGTCGGAGGAAATTGAGGCCTGTTGGGAAAAATCCTACGGAAGGTACGAACTGTGGAGTCAGCTTCTGTCGCAATTGCCCTCTTTGCCCTTGCACAACAAGTGACGCAGGCTCGGCTATGATCTGGAACGATCCGTGGCGGTCGTCGGTTTTATCCGATGAAATCGGCACATTGTGTGCTTCTGCAATGATCATAAGTCGGCAACCCCTCCCCCCCGTGAGTGGATTGCCGTATAACGAATGACTTTCGCGTGTTTGGTAATAAAGGACCCACAATAAAAGCTGATGAAGACTCCAAAACGCATTGAACCCCTGATCGAGGACGGTCTGGTCGACGAGGTGCTGCGCCCACTCATGAGTGGTAAAGAAGCAGCTGTTTATGTGGTGCGCTGCGGTAACCAGTTACGTTGCGCGAAGGTCTACAAGGAGGCGAACAAACGCAGTTTTCGTCAGGCGGCCGAGTATCAGGAAGGCCGCAAGGTGCGCAACAGCCGTCAGGCCCGGGCGATGGCCAAGGGTTCCAAGTTTGGCCGCAAGGAAACCGAAGACGCCTGGCAGAACGCTGAAGTGGCGGCGCTGTTCCGCCTGGCCAATGCCGGTGTGCGGGTACCCAAACCGTTCGACTTCCTTGAAGGCGTGCTGCTCATGGAGCTGGTGGCCGACGAGTACGGTGATGCCGCGCCGCGTCTGAACGATGTGGTGCTGGAACCGGACCAGGCCCGCGAATATCACGCGTTCCTGATTTCGCAGATCGTGCTGATGCTGTGTACCGGTCTGGTGCACGGCGACTTGTCCGAGTTCAACGTGCTGCTGACGCCGACCGGCCCGGTGATCATCGACCTGCCGCAAGCAGTGGACGCGGCGGGCAACAACCACGCGTTCAGCATGCTGGAGCGCGACGTGGGCAACATGGCGTCCTACTTCGGGCGGTTTGCGCCGGAGTTGAAAAAGACCAAATACGCCAAGGAAATGTGGGCCTTGTACGAGGCCGGCACCTTGCACCCGGCCAGTGTCCTGACCGGCGAGTTCGCCGACACGCAAGAGCTGGCCGATGTGGGCGGCATCATGCGCGAAATCGAGGCCGCACGCCTGGATGAAGAACGCAAGCAAGCGGCTCGCGCGGCGGACGATGCGCCGCCGGGCAAGACCGAAGAACCGCCTCCGCCGTGGATGCAGTGATCGGCTGAAGAAAAACCCGGCTTCGGCCGGGTTTTTTGTGGGGGCAGATCCAACACCTCTGTCGCCTGACAGTCCGCCTTCGCGGGCAAGCCCGCTCCCACAAGGATCGAGTTGCCCACATCTGCTCCATACATTCACAAACCCTGTGGGAGCGGGCTTGCCCGCGAAGGCGTCGCTGCATTTAGCATCAATGGTTCAGGGGCGAACCGGTTCGGCACAGCATCCCGACTCAAGGTTTTTCAGAATCGGGCAATCCGGCCGATGGTCGCCATGGCAGTGTTCAACCAGATCCTGCAACGTATCACGCAACTGCCCCAATTCACGGATCTTCCGGTTCAGCTCATCGATATGCTGACGGGCCAAAGCCTTCACATCGGCGCTGGCGCGCTGGCGGTCTTGCCAGAGGGTCAGCAACTTGCCGACTTCTTCCAGGGAAAACCCCAGGTCCCGCGAGCGCTTGATGAACGCCAGCGTGTGCAGATCGTCATCGCCATACACCCGGTAACCGCTGTCGGTGCGATGTGCCGCCTTGAGCAGGCCGATGGATTCGTAATAACGGATCATCTTTGCGCTCAGGCCACTGTGGCGGGCCGCTTGGCCGATGTTCATCGGTTGTCCTCCAGATCCTTGGGTTTCCAGGTTTTCAACAGTAGCGCATTGCTCACCACGCTGACGCTCGACAACGCCATGGCTGCACCGGCCAGCACTGGATTGAGGAAACCAAACGCCGCCAGCGGAATGCCGATCAGGTTATAGACGAAGGCCCAGAACAGGTTCTGCCGAATCTTGGCGTAGGTCTTGCGACTGATCTCCAATGCAGCCGGTACCAGTTGCGGATCGCCACGCATCAGGGTGATGCCGGCCGCGTGCATGGCGACGTCGGTGCCGCCACCCATGGCGATGCCGATGTCGGCGGCGGCCAGTGCCGGGGCGTCATTGATGCCGTCGCCGACCATCGCCACCACGCCGGTTTCTTTCAGTGCGGCGACCGTCGCGGCTTTGTCCGCCGGCAACACTTCGGCATGCACGTCCTGGATGCCCAACGCCTCGGCCACCACCTTGGCGCTACCGCGATTATCGCCCGTCAGCAGGTGGCTGCTGATGTTCCGTGCGCTCAGTTGCTGCACCGCTTGCAGCGCGCCGGGCTTGAGGGTGTCACCGAAGGCGAACAGGCCCAGCACGTGGGGATCGGGGGATTGTTCGATCAGCCAGGACAAGGTCCGGCCTTCTTGTTCCCACGCGATCGCCGAGTCAGCCAACGGTCCGGCGCTCAAGCCGCTGTCCTCCAGCAGGCGACGATTGCCCAGGGCCAGGCGACGCCCCTCCAGTGTGCCGGCAATGCCGCGGCCGGTCAGGGACTGGCTGTCGCTGACATCGGCCACCGTCAAGTGGCGTTCGGCACAGGCATCCAGAACAGCCTTGGCCAGCGGATGCTCACTGCCGCGTTGCAGGGCGCCGGCCCGTTGCAGCAGGCTCGCTTCATTGCCGTCGATGGCACTCAGATGAGCAATGCGCGGGGCGCCGGAGGTCAGGGTGCCGGTCTTGTCGAATACCACCGCGCTGACTTCATGGGCACGCTCCAGGGCTTCGGCGTCCTTGATCAGAATCCCGTAGCGTGCCGCCACGCCGGTGCCGGCCATGATCGCCGTCGGCGTCGCCAGGCCCAGTGCGCAAGGGCAGGCGATCACCAGCACCGCGACGGCGTTGATCAGCGCGGTTTCCATCGGTGCGCCATACAGCCACCAGCCGATCAGGGTTGCCAGGGCAATCAGCAGCACGGTGGGCACGAACACCTGGCTGACTTTATCCACCAGTTTCTGGATCGGCGCCTTTGCGGCCTGGGCGTCTTCCACCAGGCGGATGATCCGTGCCAGTACGGTTTCCGCACCGAGGGCCTGGGTACGCACCAGCAACCGGCCTTCACCGTTGATCGCGCCGCCCGTGACTTTGTCGCCGGGCTGTTTGGGCACGGGCAGGCTTTCGCCGCTGATCAGGGCTTCATCGGCGTGGCTCTGGCCTTCTATCACTTCGCCATCGACCGGGAAGCGCTCTCCGGGTTTGACCATCACCAGGTCATTAAGGCGCAGGGCGCTGATGGCGACTTCCTGCTCGCGGCCATCGAGCACCTGAATCGCCCGTTCCGGGCGCAAGGCTTCGAGGGCGCGGATGGCGCTGGCGGTCTGGCGCTTGGCGCGGCTTTCCAGGTACTTGCCCAGCAATACCAGGGCGATCACCACCGCCGATGCTTCGAAATACAGGTGCGGCATGCGCCCGGCGGCGGTGGCCCATTCATACACACTCAAGCCATAACCGGCGCTGGTGCCCAGGGCCACCAGCAAATCCATGTTGCCGGCCCCGGCGCGTACGGCTTTCCAGGCAGCGACGTAAAACCGTGCACCGAAGATGAATTGCACTGGCGTGGCCAAGGCGAATTGCACCCAGGCCGGGAGCATCCAGTGCACGCCGAACGGTTGCAGCAGCATCGGCAAGACCAGCGGCAAGGCGAGGACGATGGCCATGATCAAGGCCAGGCGTTCGCGATGCAGGCGCTGTTGCTGATTGTCGGCCGGTGGGTGTTCGGCTTCCCATACGCTGGCGGTGTAACCGGCCTTGGTCACGGCCGCGATCAAGGTTTGCGGATCGACCTGACCGAGCAGTTCGAGGTGGGCGCGTTCGTTGGCCAGGTTGACGCTGACGCTTTTCACGCCCGCCACCTTGCCCAGCGCCCGCTCGACCCGACCGACGCAGGACGCGCAGGTCATGCCGTCGATGCTCAGTTCCAGGCTTTGCTGCGGCACGCTGTAGCCGGCCTTGGCCACGGCATCCATCAGGGCTGGCAGGCTGTCGCTGGGTGCCTGGACCCGGGCCTGTTCCGTGGCGAGGTTGACGCTGACGGCACTGGCGCCAATGACTTTGCTCAAGGCGCGCTCGACACGCCCGGCGCAACTGGCGCAGGTCATGCCGGCAATCGGCAGGTCGAACGTGGTGGATTCGGACATCGGTCGCACTCCCTGTAGTAGATGACCACAGGATCAACCTTGCCATGCTGGCAAGGTCAAGTGCCAATCTTAGACGTGCCACTGAGTGAATGTGGGAGCGGGCTTGCTCGCGAAGGCGTCGTGTCAGTCGACATCAATGTTGCATGACACACCGCTTTCGCGAGCAAGCCCGCTCCCACAAGGGTTGTGGGTCAGTAGCCGAGACCGGCGCGTTTCAGGTACATCCCTTCCTGCGTCATCGCGATCCGGTACTTGAGCACATCCCCGGCCTTGAGCTGGATGTCCTGAGAGCCCGGCGCGAGCATGCCCGGATTGCAACCCGGCATCTGCCCCGGGAGTAACTTGAGGCGCAGTGAGACGATGCCGGGCGGCAGGTTGAACGAGGTGCTCTGCTCCTGAAACAGCCGCGCTGCCAATTGGTCCTGGATGTACACACCGATCTCGCAGCTGGTCGCGACTTCCAGGCGCTCGCGGGAAATGATCAGCACGCCATAATCCTGACCGGCAGCATTGACCGAAGGCACGGCGGAGAAAAGGCTGAGAAAGCCAAACAGGCTGAAAACCGACCAGCGCATGGCTGAATCTCCTGAGTTCGAGTCATTGATGGACGCAGCTTGGCCGAGCGTCGCGCCGATTGCCAGCCCGGCAGCTAATTTCAGAACTTGACCTTGCCATGGTGGCAAGCTCGAAGCTGGACTCAACCCTCGGAAAAGGAGTCATCCCATGCAAGTGTTCAACGTTGAAGGCATGTCTTGTGGCCACTGCGTCAAGGCCATCACTCAGGCCGTGCAGGCCAAGGACCCGGCGGCCAGTGTGCGGGTCGATCTGGCGGCTAAAGAAGTCGGTGTCGAAAGTGCGCTGACTGCCCAGCAAGTGATCGAGGCGATCAGCGAGGAGGGGTATGGCGCCAAACTGGCCTGATTTTGATAGTTAGCGAGCTACCGGAATGTTCAAGGCGTCCATGCGCGGCTAGACTGTCGGGCTGCCGACTCCTGCCTCACTGGATGCCTGATGAACTTCCGTACCATTCTGATTCTCGGCGCCTTGAGCGCCTTCGGTCCGCTGGCGATCGATTTCTACCTGCCGGCCTTCCCGGCCATGGCGCTGGCTTTCGGCACGGACGAAAATCACGTCCAGATGACGTTGGCGGCCTACTTCCTCGGCTTGTCCATCGGTCAGTTGGCCTATGGCCCGGTAGCGGATCGTTTCGGGCGACGCATTCCGTTGCTCACCGGTGTCGGCCTGTTCACCGCGGCCTCGGTGGCGTGCGCCTATGCGCCGAATCTGGAGTGGCTGATCGGTGCCCGTTTCGTCCAGGCGTTGGGTGGCTGCGCGGGCATGGTGATTTCCCGGGCGGTGGTCAGCGACAAATGTGATGCAGTGGGCTCGGCGAAAGTCTTTTCACAGTTGATGCTGGTGATGGGGCTCGCGCCTATCCTCGCGCCCTTGCTGGGTGGGTTGCTGGTCAACACCACTGGCTGGCAGTCGATCTTCCTGGCCTTGACCGGGTTCAGTGCGTTGGCGGGGCTGGCGGTGGCCACGGGATTGCCGGAAAGCTTGCCGGCCCACATACCGCGCCAACCGCTGTCGGGCGCGCTGCGCCAGTACGGTCGGTTGCTGGCCGACCCGATATTTCTTGGCCACGCCTTGACCGGGGGCATCGCCATCGCCGGGATGTTTGCCTACATCGCCGGTTCACCCTTCATCATCATCAAGCTCTACGGCGTTCCGGCCGAGCATTTCGGCTGGTTGTTCGGTACCAATGCGGCGGGCTTCATTCTGGTGGCGCAGGTCAACGCGCGGCTGCTGGCCAAACGTGGCCCGACCTTCTTGCTGGCGCGCGCGGTGTGGGTTTATCTCGCGGCCGGTCTGACCCTGCTCGCTGTCAGCGCTCTGCATACGGCCCACCTGTGGCCGCTGCTGATTCCATTGTTCATCTGTATTTCCAGCCTCGGTTGCATCAGCCCCAACGCCGCCGCCTGCGCGATGAGCGGGCAGGGCGCACGGGCCGGCAGCGCGTCGGCGCTGCTCGGTTGCCTGCAGTTCAGTGTGGCGGCCGGCGCCTCCGCGCTGGTGGGCGTTTTGCACGATGGCAGCGCCGTGCCGATGGCCATGGTCATCAGCCTGTGCGGAATGCTGGTGGTGAGCGCTGCGGTGCTCACCCGGCGTTTGCAAAATGCCCGGGCGCTGACGCAAGCCCAGGTTTGAGGCCGGAATCAGCCGGCAGCACGCTGCGGGTGGAGGATGGGGATCTGGTGAGGGGCCTGGATACGGGCTTCGAGGGTACGGGTGAAAGCGCGAGCTTCTGCTTCGCTGCGGAACGTCACCGCATGCTGGTCTAAGCGGACTTGCCACTGGGATTTTGCCAATTCTTTTATCAGGATCTTCACAGCCGAACTCCTCTTGTAAAAGACGTTACGCAAAAGACTGCCTCGCAGGAGATTCGATTGTAGTCCTGAATACGAGCACCATTGTGACAAGGATCAACTGTCGGACTGACGGTTTGTAACTAAAAAAAACACGACTTTTCGATGGCGTCCAAAGGGGTTGTCTGCGACCGGGACGTTCCGGTCGCAGACGAAAAAACGCAGAAAGGATGAAACCGGAAAGGGATTTTTTACAGCGTTTCAAAACCCTTCCAGCACAATCTTGCCCTTGGCCTTGCCGCTTTCCAGCAGGGCATGGGCACGGCGCAAATTGGCCGCATTGATCGTGCCGAAGTGTTCGCCCACCGTGGTTTTCAGTGTTCCGGCATCGATCAGCCAGGCGACGCGATTGAGCAGGTTGTGCTGCTCGATCATGTCCGCGGTTTCAAACAGCGAACGGGTGTACATGAACTCCCAGTGCAGCGACAGGCTCTTGCGCTTGAGCTTGGTCACGTCCAGCGACTTGGGGTCATCGATCAGTGCCAGCTTGCCTTGGGGCGCCAATGCCTCGACCAGTTGGTCCAGGTGCTGGTCGGTCTGGGTCAGGCTGGCGACGTGGGTGACCTGATCCACACCGGCCCGCTTGAGTGCTTCGCTCAGTGGCTGGCCATGGTCGATCACCAGGTCGGCACCCAGCTCTTTAACCCAGCTTTGGGTCTGCGCGCGCGAAGCGGTGCCGATGACTTTCAGGGCCGTCAGCTGGTGAGCCAGCTGCGTAAGAATCGAGCCCACGCCACCTGCCGCGCCGACGATCAACAGGCTCTGGCCTTCGTCGGTTTTGCCTTCGTGCACTTGCAGGCGTTCGAACAACAGTTCCCAGGCCGTGATCGAGGTGAGCGGCAGGGCGGCGGCCTCGGCGAAACCAAGGGTCTTGGGCATATGGCCGACGATGCGTTCGTCCACCACATGCAGCTCGCTGTTGCCACCCGCCCGCGCGATGGAGCCGGCGTAAAACACCTTGTCGCCGACCGAGAACAGCGTCACCTCACTGCCCACGGCCTTGACCACGCCAGCCACGTCCCAGCCCAGCACCTTGGCCGCGCCGTCTTCGGGCTGGACGTTCTGGCGCACCTTGGTATCCACCGGGTTGACCGAGATGGCTTTGACTTCCACCAGCAAGTCGCGAGGGCCGGCAACCGGCTCCGGCAGTTCGATGTCTTGCAGGGCTTTGTCATCACTGATCGGTAACGAGGCGTAGTAGGCAATGGCTTTCATGGACGACTCCTGAACACTAATAAAGAAGCGATTCGATGGGGTAGATGATTGGCTATTTCTCCGGAAGATAAAACCGGCTAAAAGAGCAGTCTCTTTCAATGTTTTTTTGATAATCGGTGCACTTGATGCTGCGTTTCGATGACTTGCAGTTGTTTGTCCGGGCGGCGGACCTGGGCAGTCTGTCCGCCGCGGCGCGGGGCATGGACATGTCGGCGGCGGTGGCCAGTGCAGCGCTCAAGCGCATTGAACAGCAACTGGGCGCCCGTCTATTGGCCCGTTCGACCCGCAGCTTGCGCTTGACCGCCGAGGGCGAGGGCTTTCTCGAATACGCCCGCGCGGCCTTGAGCAATCTCGACGAGGGCCGGCGATTACTGGCCAGCGGTCAGGACCAGGTCAGCGGGGTTCTGCAACTGTCGGCGCCGTCGGACTTTGGCCGCCATCTGCTGTTGCCCTGGCTTGACCAGTTTCAGCGCGAGCATCCGAAACTGACCGTGCGCCTGCTGCTGGGTGATCGCATCGCCGACCTGTTCCGCCAGCCGGTAGACATTGCCCTGCGCTACGGTGAACCGGAGGACTCCAGCCTGGTGGCGCTGCCCATCGCCCCGCAGAACCGCCGGGTGTTGTGCGCCGCTCCCGACTATCTGGCTCGCCACGGCGAACCGCGACATCTGGAGCAACTGGCACAGCACAATTGCCTGTTGTACATGCTCGGCAGCAGGGTCCACGATCACTGGAGTTTTCACGACGGCAAACGCGAAGTCAGCCTGACCGTCAGCGGCGATCGCTTCAGTGACGATGCCGATGTCGTTCGCCTTTGGGCCGTGGCCGGTGCCGGGATCGCCTACAAATCCTGGCTCGATGTCGCCGCCGATGTACTGGCCGAGCGCTTGAAGGTGCTGATGCCGGAACTGCTCTGCGAGCGCGCACCGTTGAATCTGTTGTGCGCCCATCGCGCGCAATTGAGTAAGCCGGTGAACCTGTTGCGCGAAATGCTTGTCAGCCGATGCGCTCTATTGAGCAGTCAATTTCCGGGCTTTTCGGATATCGATCATTAGTCGCACAAAAAAAGAGAAATTTCCCTCAGGAACTATCACCACCTATGCCGGGCGGAGGACAGGATCCGCCGACCAACCCGCATATACTAGCGCTCTCATCATGTAAGTAGCGTCGATCCCCAATGGCGGGTCCACGTTCGAGTCGGCCCGGCAGCACGGTCATCCTTCTGACCTTCGCGGCATCGGCCAGGCAGCGCTAATGGGTGAGCAAGGCGTTGCCGGATTCATGGCAGTTTCCACGGATTGGCCGACGACACATTACTGGTCAAGATGTTTCTGGTCAGAAGACGAAACGATTCAACAGGGAGTGAATACATGGAACATGCACCTTGCATCAGCCAGATCGCCACATTGCTGGCTGACCCAAAGCGCAGCGCAATGATGTGGGCCTTGATGGATGGTTCGGCGCGAGCAACCGAAGAGCTGGCATTGCTGGCCGGCCTGTCACCGTCTTCGGCCAGTGCACACCTGGGACGTTTGTCCGCTGGAGGTCTGTTAAGGGTTGAAAACCGTGGCCGCAAACGCTTCTTCCGCATGGCTGCCCCCGAGGTCGGGGCGGCAATCGAAGCGCTGGCCAGCGCGACCTTCGCCAGCGCGCACCAGGATATTCCGGAGGTGTTCAAGCGTAATGCGCCACTCGTCAAACCCCGGGCAGTGCGCTCGTCACTGCTGAGTGCCCGGCTGTGCGACGATCACTTGGGGGGTACCCTGTCCGCCGACCTGTATCAGCGACTGCTGGAAGCGGGCTGGATCGAACATTCGGATCAGCGGGTTACGGTCACGCTCAAGGGCGCGACGGAGTTGGCGGCACGGGGAGTGTTCATCCAGGCGCTGGCCCATCACAACGGCAGGGTTGCCTGCGCGTGCCCTGACTGGAGCGAAAGACGCCCGCACATGGGCGGCTCGCTGGGGGCCGCCTTGTTGCAGCTGTTCTTGCAGTCGGGGTGGCTGAGCCTGCCCAACGATTCCCGAGCCTTGCAGGTGACGGCCTCCGGGCAACGGGAAATTCATCGCTTTGCCCTGGAAACCGAGTTGGAAATGGCACTGTAGGCGCCGGCTTGCCGGCGATGGCGGTGCCACATTCGCCATCATTGTTGAATGAGAGGGCGCCATCGCTGGCAAGCCAGCTACAGTTGGATTTGCGGTGTTGCTCAGGGTTTCACCAACCGCGCATCGAGACTGTTCTGCGCCAGGCGTCTGGCCTGGTCCTGGGTCATGCCCAGGTGGGTGTGCAGGGCATGGAAGTTCTCCGTGACATAACCGCCGAAGTACGCCGGGTCATCGGAGTTCACGGTCACTTTCACACCGCGTTCCAGCATGTCGAGAATGTTGTGCTGCGACATGTGATCGAACACGCACAGTTTGGTGTTCGACAGAGGGCACACGGTCAGAGGGATCTGCTCGTCAATGATCCGCTGCATCAGGCGCTCGTCTTCGATGGCGCGCACGCCATGGTCGATGCGCTGGATTTTCAGCAGGTCGATGGCTTCCCAGATGTACTCGGGCGGGCCTTCTTCACCGGCGTGGGCTACGGTCAGGAAGCCTTCGTGACGGGCACGGTCGAACACGCGCTGGAACTTGCTCGGCGGGTGGCCCATCTCGGAGCTGTCCAGGCCCACGGCGACGAACGCGTCGCGGAACGGCAGCGCCTGGTCGAGGGTTTTCTGCGCTTCGTCTTCGCTCAGATGGCGCAGGAAGCTCAGGATCAAACCGTTGGTGATTCCCAACTGCTGCTCGCCATCCTTCAGCGCGGCGGCGATGCCATTGAGCACCACTTCGAACGGGATGCCACGGTCGGTGTGGGTCTGCGGGTCGAAGAACGGTTCGGTGTGAATCACGTTCTGCTCTTTGCAGCGCAGCAGGTACGCCCAGGTCAGGTCATAGAAATCCTGGGAAGTGCGCAGCACATCGGCCCCCCGATAATACAGGTCGAGGAACTCCTGCAGGTTGTTGAAGGCATACGCCTTGCGCAAGGTTTCGACGTCGCTCCATGGCAAGGCAATCTTGTTGCGCTCGGCCAGGGCGAACAACAGCTCGGGTTCCAGCGAACCTTCCAGGTGCAGGTGCAATTCTGCCTTGGGCAGGGCGTTCAGCCAGTCATACATGATTCTTTTCTCATCAGGTGCAATGGTCGCCATTCTACAGAGGGTTGCCGCAACAATTGGTAAAACCTGACCAGGCGGTTCATCACACCGCTGCCTGTTCCCGTCGATAGGCGTAGGTATCGGCGAAGCGCGAGAGCAGGAACCCGGCGCAGGTGGTGGCCGGGTATTTCGCCGGGTGCAGTGCATCCTGACAACCGGGCAGGCATTCGATGCGGGTATCCGGGTGCGGCTCGGCGAAGAACGGCATCGAATAACGATCCACGCCCAGAGGGCTGATCACCCGGTGCGGCGTCGACAGGTAACGGTCGTTGCTCCAGCGCGCCATCATGTCGCCGAGGTTGACCACGAACGTACCGTCGATGGGTGGCGCGTCGATCCACTCGCCTTTGACGTTGCGTACCTGCAAGCCACCGGCGGCGTCCTGATAGAGCAGGGTGATGCAGCCGTAGTCGGTATGGGCGCCGGCGCCTTGCTGCTCGGTGGAGCTGGCCGTGTGATGCGGCGGGTAATGGATCATGCGCAACACACTGACCGGGTCATTGAAGCGAGTGTCGAAGAAATCGCGCTCAATCCCCAGCGCAATGGTCATTGCCCGCAACAGCGTTTGTGCGAGGGCCTGCATGTCGACGTAGTGTTGCTCCATCAGCGCTTCCCAACCGGGCAGGGACGGATGGCGATTGGGGCCGCGCAAGGGTTTTTCCGCCAGTACGTCAGGGTGGTCGGCCGGCAGGTGCAGGCCCATGTCGAAAGTTTCCTTGAGGTCGCTGGGTTTGCTCGGGTCCAACTGTTCGGTGGCGATGGCGCCGTAGCCTCGATGATGACGGCTCTGGGTGATGTCGATCTTGAGTTTTTCGGCAGTGGGTTGGGCGAAGAAGCGTCTGGCGTGGTCGAGCAGGGCGTCGATGCGCGCGGCACTGATTGGATGGCCCTTGATGTAGAAGAAACCCCACTCGCGGCAGGCGTGGTCGATGTGTGCGGCCACGGCTGGCCAGGCGTTCTGGTCGTCGCTGTAGAGCGGGGCGATGTCGATGATGGGGAGGCTGGTCATGCGCAATCCTTGAAAGCGATGAATTTCCAATGTGGGAGCGGGCTTGCTCGCGAAAAGGCCGGTACATCCAACATCTCCGTTGTCTGACAGACCGCATTCGCGAGCAAGCCCGCTCCCACAGGGGGGTTGTTTGGTGGTTGAAGTGTTACTTCGGTATTTCCGCCTTCATGCCTTCCACGTAGTAGTTCATCGACGCCAGTTCCGCCGTGGTCGCGCTCACGCCCGCCGGGATTTTTTCGACGCCGGCCTGATCCTTGATCGGCCCGGTGAACGGCTGCAGCGTACCGCTCTTGATATTGGCGATGAGCTGTTCGGCTTCGCTTTTCACCGCAGCCGGCACCAGGTCGCTGATCGGCAACTCAACCGTGCCCTCTTTCAAGCCGCCCCAGTAGTCCTGGGACTTCCAGTCATGGTCGATCAGGCTTTGGGCTGCCTGAATGTAGTGTGGCCCCCAGTCGTTGACGATGGAGGTCAGCACCGCCTTCGGCCCGAAGTGCGCCATATCCGAAGCGTAGCCCACGGCATACACGCCGCGACGTTCGGCGGCCTGGATTGGCGCCGGGCTGTCGGTGTGCTGGAACACCACGTCCACGCCCTGGTCGATCAGTGCGTTGGCGGCATCCGCTTCCTTGCCCGGATCGAACCAGGAGTTGACCCACACCACCTTGATTTCGGTACCGGGGTTGTACTTGTTCAAGGCCAGCTGGATGGCGTTGATGTCGCGGATCACTTCCGGGATCGGGAACGAGGCGACATAGCCGATCTTCCTGGTCTTGGTCATCTTCGCCGCGAGGAAGCCACCGACGTAGCGACCTTCGTAGGTGCGTGCCAGGTAGGTGCCGAGGTTCCTGGCCTGCTTGTAGCCGGTGGCGTGTTCGAAGGTCACCTGGGGAAACTGTTTGGCGACTTTCACGGTCGGGTTCATGTAGCCGAAGGAGGTGGTGAAGATCAGGTCGTATTTGTCCTTGGCCATGTTGCGGATCACCCGCTCGGCGTCGGCCCCTTCGGCCACGTTCTCCACATAGTTGGTGGTGATCTGCGGGCCGAATTTTTCCGCGAGCTCCTTGCGTCCCTGTTCATGCTGATACGTCCAGCCGTGGTCGCCGATCGGGCCGATGTAAACGAAGCCGACTTTCAGCGGGTCGTTGGCGCTGGCACTCAGGCTCGCGCTCAGGCCGATGGCGGCGGTAACGGCGCAAAGCAGCTTCTTCAACGGACGGTTGTGCATGAACTGGAGCTCCATTTTGTTCTGTGGTTGGCAGGGGCAATGCAAATGGCTGACCAACCGGACAACAAAATCAAAAGATCGCAGCCTTCGGCAGCTCCTGCATGGCTTCGCGTAGCTCTGTAGGAACTGCCGAAGGCTGCGATCTTTTTCAACACCAGAACCAACGCAGTGCATCTGACCAACCTCACGCCACCCTCTGGTGCGCTAAGGTAAAACGAAACGTTAACGTCACCCCGCAGTCCGTAGCTCATCGGCACCACTCGGCAAAAAGGCTCGCCATGCTCACCACCCTCAAGCAAGAAGGTTTCCTGCTGTTGGCGTTGATCGCCTTCATCGTCGCGGCCTAACCAACGCCATCGAAGGCATGACTCATTTCGTGTTGTTTGCGACGTTTATCATGTTGTCGCTTTTGGGACTCTAAGAGCACCGCAAAACCAATGTGGGAGCGGGCTTGCTCGCGAAGGCGGTGTGTCAGTCACATGAGTATTGACTGGTACTACGCCTTCGCGAGCAAGCCCGCTCCCACAGTTTCAATCGGTGTTGTGTCAGGTCCCGGCAATCAACTGTCGCGCCGCCTGGCTGTGATCGGCAATCAAGCCCTTCAGGTCCAGCCCCTCGACCTGCCCGTCAATCACCCGCCACTTGCCGCCGACCATCACCCGGTCCGCGCGATCGGCGCCACACAGCAGCAGGGCCGAGATCGGATCATGGCTACCGGAGAAGCGCAGTTCATCCAGCTTGAACAGTGCCAGGTCGGCCTGCTTGCCCACCGCCAGTTCACCGATATCGGTACGGCCCAACAGGCTGGCCGAGCCTTTGGTTGCCCAGCCGAGCACGCGTTCCGGGGTGATCTTCTCGGCGCCGTAGCGCAGGCGCTGGATGTACAGGGCTTGGCGCGCTTCGAGCATCATGTTCGAGGCATCGTTGGAGGCCGAACCGTCCACGCCCAGGCCCAGCAGGGCGCCGGCGTCAGTCAAATCGATGCTCGGGCAGATACCCGAGGCCAGGCGCATGTTCGAGCTCGGGCAATGGCAGATACCGGTACCGGCGGCGCCGAGGCGGGCGATCTCGTCCGGGTTGAAATGGATGCCATGGGCCAGCCAGGTGCGCGGGCCGAGCCAGCCGACGCTGTCCAGATAGTCCACGGTGCGCAGGCCGAAGCGTTGCAGGCAGAAATCTTCTTCGTCGAGGGTTTCTGCCAGGTGGGTGTGCAGGCGCACGTCGAGTTGGTTGGCCAGTTCGGCGCTGGCCGACATGATTTCCGGGGTCACCGAGAACGGCGAACACGGTGCCAGGGCGATCTGGATTTGCGCACCGTCACCGCGCTCGTGGTATTCGGCGATCAGCCGCTGGCTGTCGGCGAGGATCACTTCGCCTTCCTGAACGGTCTGTTGCGGCGGCAGGCCACC
Organism: Pseudomonas sp. FW305-70; assembly: GCF_058783925.1. Taxonomy (NCBI): domain Bacteria; kingdom Pseudomonadati; phylum Pseudomonadota; class Gammaproteobacteria; order Pseudomonadales; family Pseudomonadaceae; genus Pseudomonas; species Pseudomonas sp. FW305-70. Next base: position 12,165 of record NZ_JBYSYZ010000057.1, on the reverse strand, counting down.
GTCCTTTTCGCCCAGGCTCATGGAGCCGCGGGTGAGCATGGCGCGCATGCCCAGTTCACGAACGCTCTCGACTTGCACGTCAATCGCGTTTTCCAGACCTTCCGGAAACAGGTAGTGATGGTCGGCGGCGGTGGTGCAGCCGGACAGCAGCAATTCGGCCAATGCGACCTTGGTGGCGAGGGCGAGCTTTTCCGGGGTCAGGCGTGCCCAGACCGGGTACAGGGTTTTCAGCCACGGGAACAGCGGCTGATTGACCACCGGCGCCCAGGCGCGGGTCAGGGTTTGATAGAAATGGTGATGGGTGTTGATCAGGCCCGGCAGGATCACATGCTCGCGGGCATCGAACACTTCATTGCACGGCGCGGATGGTTGCTGGCCGGCGCCGAGCACTTCGACGATCAAGCCGTCTTGCAGCACCAGGCCGCCACGGGCATCGAGACCGTTGGAGGTGAAAATGGCGAGGGGATTTTTTAACCAGGTACGGGTCGCAGGCATGTTGGCCGGCTCCTCTGAAAGTTGGGTTCAGGGTTGCCAGCTCAGTGTTGCCCTGTCTGCTGATCCAGGTTCGCCGGGGAGGCGAGGTGGGCAGTTTCGATCAAAACGCTCTGGCGGGCAAGCCCAACCCGACCAGACGAAGAGTAATACTGTGAGAGCGGGCTTGCTCGCGAAGACGGTGTAACTGCAACGTTGATGTTGGCTGACACTACGCTTTCGCGAGCAAGCCCGCTCCCACATTTTGATCTGAGGGGTTACCAGGGAATGGTTTCGCCCCGGTAATTGATGAAGTGATGCCCGCCCTTGCCGACGTACGCATTCACCTGATCAACCAGGCCGCGGGTGCTGGTTTCGACATCGATGTCCGCGCCTTCTCCGCCCATGTCGGTCTTCACCCAGCCCGGGTGCAGCGACAGCACAGTGAGCGTAGTATCGCCCAACTGAGTGACGAGGCTGTTGGTCATGGAATTCAGTGCCGCCTTGCTGGCCTTGTACAGCGCCAGCTCCGGCGCATCGGGCATGGTCACGCTGCCCAGCACCGAACTCATGAACGCCAGCACGCCGCTGTCCGGGCGGATCTGTTCGACAAAACGCTGGGCCAGGTTGATCGGCGCCACGGCGTTGGTGAAAAACAGCTGGCCGACGTCGGCCATCGTCGCACCACCGTTGGGTGTCTGGACATCCGGCCCCTTGACCCCGGCATTGACGAACAACAGGTCAAACACCTCGCCCTTGAGTTGTTGGCTCAGGGCGGACACTGCGGGCTGATCGTCCATGTCGAGCTGTTCGATCCGCACCTTGCCCAGGGCCTGCAAGGCCTCGGCCTTTTGCGGGTCGCGCACGGTGGCGGTGACTTGCCAGCCATCGGCCAGCAGGGTTTTCACCAGCCCGAGGCCAAGCCCCCGGGAGGCGCCGATAATGAGTGCGGTTTTTGCCTTGGACATGAGTGGCTTCCTTGAAAATTCAGGATCGTGGATTCAATGGACACTGTTGCCCGAGCCGTTGTTGCAACTCCTCGCGTAGCGCGCCGAGTTCGGCCATGCGGGCTTCGATCAGTTTGAGTTTGTTTTGCAGCAGTTGCGTGACGGCGCTGGCCCGGGCCAGTTCACCGATGCGCATCATGACGTCTCGAAGGGGCTTGACCCTGGAGCATACTCCAGGCTTTAGCCTTGTTGCTCCCTGAATTGATGGAGCAATGATGATGTGGACTACAACGCAATATCGCCGGTTGGTGCAAGGCAGTGCCTGGTACGACCTGATCGTGACGGTCGCGTTTGTCACGCCGTGGAGTTTTGCGGCGTTGCATGGGGTTTTGACTGCGCTGAGCCAGGCGTTGAGTTTGCCGGGTGAGCTGCCAGCGTTCGAACCGGTGCATATGTTGATGGCGAACCTGTTGGGCTCGATCGTCTGCGTATGGGCGGTGCTGCGGATTCGTGATCCGCAGCAGGTTTTCGGACGGTATGACGCCGTGGCCAGATTCCTGTTCTCGGCCTGGCAGGCCTATGCCCTGATCCAGGGTGCGAGTTCATTGTTGGTGGTTTTTCTGGTGTTTGAATTGGCGTGGGGCGTGGCTCAGGTGTTGCCTGTTCGGGCCCCTTCGCGAGCAAGCCCGAACCCGGTCAAATGTGGGAGCGGGCTTGCCCGCGAAGGGGCCGGCCCGGTCACCACCTAATGCCCGGCCTGCCACGGCTGCCCCAGCGACACCGGCGCATACAACCTCGTCCGCAGCGCATCCCGTGACAACAGCACCAACACTACAATGGTCGCGGCATACGGCAGCATCGCCAGCAGGCTCGACGGAATCGCCAGCCCCAATCCCTGCGCCACCAGGTGCAGGATGCTGGCGAGCCCGAACAGGTACGCGCCGAGCAGCAGGCGCCACACCCGCCAACTGGCGAACACCACCAGCGCCAGGGCAATCCAGCCGCGCCCTGCGCTCATGTTCTCCGCCCACATCGGCGTGTACGCCAGGGACAGATAGGCCCCGGCCAACCCGGCCATTGCGCCACCAAACAACACCGCCAACGTACGCACTGACAACACCGGCAAACCCATGGCACTGGCGGCAGCGGGATTTTCCCCGACGGCTTGAATGATCAGCCCGACACGGCTTTTCAGAATGACCCAGGCCACCAGCGCAAACAGTGCGAACGACAGATAGACCAACAGGTCCTGGGCAAACAGCATCCGCCCGAACAGCGGGATTTCGCTCAGATAGGGAATCGCCAAGGGTTCGAAACCCGCCAGCGGCTTGCCGACCCAGGCCGCACCGACAAAGGTCGACAGGCCCACGCCGAAAATCGTCAGGGCCAGACCGCTGGCCACCTGATTGGCATTGAACACCAGTGCCACCAGCGCAAACAGCGATGACAGCAGCATCCCGGCGAACATCGCCAGCAATACGCCGAGCCACAGGTGCCCGGTGTTGAACGCGACGATGAAACCGATCACCGCGCCAAACAGCATCATGCCTTCCTGGCCCAGGTTGAGGACGCCGCTTTTCTCGCAGATCAGTTCCCCGAGCGCCACCAGCAGCAACGGTGTACCGCAGCGGACCATGGCGTAGAAAATATTGCTCAGCAGATCGATATCCATCACAACGCTCCTGCGTGTACGGCGGTGGCTTGGGCACGGCGGGTCCAGCGCAGGTTCAGGCGCGGCCGGTAGAGAATCAGCACGTCACTGGCCAGCAGGAAAAACAGCATCATGCCCTGGAACAATTGGGTGATCGCTTGCGGCAGGTTCAGGCTCATTTGTGCGCTTTCACCGCCGATGTACAGCAGCGCCATCAACAGGCTGGAAAACAGAATGCCGATGGGATTGAGGCGGCCGAGAAACGCCACGGTGATCGCCGCGTAGCCGTAGCCCGGCGAGACCTGCGGCACCAACTGACCGATCGGCCCGGTGACTTCGCACACACCGGCAAGGCCCGCCAGACCGCCGCTGATCAATAGCGCGAGCCAGATCAGGCGCTTCTCGCGAAAACCGACGAAACCGGCGGCCCGCTTATCCAGCCCGAGCACCTTGATCTGGAAGCCGACAAAGCTTTTCTGCAACAGCACCCACACCGTCACTAAGGCGAGCAGGGCGAAATACACCCCGGCGTGAACCCGGCCATCCTCCAGCAAGAGCGGCAAGCGGCTGGCATCCCCGAACATCGCTGACTCGGGGAAGTTGAACCCGGCGGGATCCTTCAACGGACCGTGAACGCAGAACAGCAACAGGTTCAGCGCGATGTAGTTGAGCATGATGCTGGTCAGGATTTCATTGGCGTTGAAGCGTGTGCGCAACCACGCCGTCAGGCCGGCCCAGGCAGCACCGGCCAGGGTGCCGGTTAGCAGAATCGCCACCAGCGCCCAGCGGCTTTGCACATCGATTATGTTGACCGCCAGCGCACTGCCGGCCAATGCACCGAGCAGCAGTTGACCTTCGGCACCGATGTTCCAGATGCGCGCCTGGTAGGCGACGGCCAGGCCCAGTGCGCACAGCAGAATCGGCAGGGCTTTGACCAACAATTCAGAGACGCCATAAAGGTCGCTGACCGGAGCGATCAGCAGTGTGTGCAAGGTCAGCAGCGGGTCATGCCCGAGCGCGATGAACAACAACGATCCACAGCCCAGGGTCAGCGCAGCCGCCAGCAACGGCGAGCACCACAGCATCAGCCGCGATTGCTGGCCACGGGGTTCAAGAGAAAGCAGCATGTGACACTCCGTTAGCGCGTGGCGGATGCGAGTGATTGAGGGGCAGCGAACTGGCCGGCCATCCAGCCGCCGACATCGCTCAGGCGCGTATCGACCGTGGCGTTCAGTGCCGACAGGCGACCGCCGCACAAGGCGCCAAGGCGATCGCTGATCTGGAACAGTTCGTCGAGGTCTTCGGAAATCACCAGGATCGCTGCGCCGGCATCGCGCAAGGCAATCAAGGCTCGGTGAATGGTGGCGGCCGCGCCGACGTCCACACCCCAGGTCGGGTGCGCGGCGACCAGCAGCCTGGGTTGCTGAAGGATTTCCCGGCCGAGGATGAATTTCTGCAGGTTGCCGCCGGACAGACTGCGGGCCGGGGTCTGGCTATCGGGTGTCTTGACCCCGAAACGGCGGATGATTTCCTCGGCCAGCGTTTCGACTCTGCTGCGCCGGATCAGACCCTTGCTCACCAGCCCTTGCTGGAAAGCGGTCAGTAGCGCGTTGTCTGCCAGGCTCAACGCTGGCACCGCGCCATGGCCCAGGCGTTCGGCAGGGACAAAGCTCAGGCCAAGTCTGCGACGTGCATCAGGGTGTAAATGGGCAACCGGTTCCTGGCCAAAGCGCAAGGTTGCGCCTTCGTTGCGATTGAGGCGTTGTTCGCCGCTGAGCAAGGCCAGTAGCTCGTCCTGGCCATTGCCCGCGACACCGGCGATACCGACGATTTCACCGCTGCGCACTTCAAGATTGATGTCCTTGAGGGAGCACCCGAACGGGTCCGGGTTGTGCCAGGACAATCCACGTACCTCAAGGAACGCATCACCCCCGGTCACCTTCGGATAGTTTGCGTTCAGCTGCGCCGCCTCACCGACCATCAGGCGCGCCAGTTGCTGATCCGTACAGTCGGCGGGCACGCAATGTCCAGTCACGCGTCCGCCGCGCAGTACCGTCGCGCTCTGGCACAACGCGCGGACTTCCCCGAGCTTGTGGCTGATGAACAGAATGCTGCAACCCTCGGCGGCGAGCCGGCGCAGGGTGACGAACAAGTCGTCGGCCTCTTGCGGCGTCAGCACCGAAGTCGGTTCATCGAGAATCAACAGGCGGATGTCTTGCATCAGGCAGCGAATGATTTCCACCCGTTGCCGTTCCCCGATCGACAGGCTGTGGACAAGTCGCTCCGGTTCCAGCGCCATGCCATAGCATCGCGACACCTCGCGAATCTTCGGCTCAAGTTGTCTGGGTGTGCCTGCCGCCGCGCCCATGGCCAGGGCGATGTTCTGCGCCACGCTCAAGGTTTCGAACAGCGAGAAGTGCTGGAACACCATGCCGATGCCCAAACTCCGGGCCTGGACCGGGTTGCGCAGGGTTACCCGTTGACCTTGCCAGATCACCTCGCCGGAATCGGCCTGGGTGACGCCGTAGATGATTTTCATCAGCGTGCTTTTGCCCGCGCCGTTTTCCCCAAGCAGGGCATGGATCTCGCCAGGGGCAATGGTCAGGTCGATGGCATCGTTGGCCAGGCAACCGGGGTAGCGTTTGCTGATTCTGCGCAGTTGCAGGCGCGGAACCGGATCCGGGATTGGAGCGTGATTGGGCATGACAGGCTCGGTGCTGTTGGACTTGTGCCTGTGGATAAAGCAATTTTCTGGCCACTGGGTCAGGAAAACATCGAAGTCCTTCGAGCAGAGGCGTTGAGTATGCAGTTTTCAAATGAACCACGCAGAACCCGGCACCACATGGGGGCAAGGGTGCAAATCAAGCCCTGATTTTGCTCGTGGGCTTTTGCTCAAAAAATGATCAATCGACCACAAGCCATACCGTGCAGGGTGCCGAGACGGCCATGAACGGGTTATCCACAGATTGCTCCACAGTATTTGTGCGCAAGCTCAAGGCATGGGCATAAGCACTGGGTGGCTTTCTTCTAAAGGTGATAAATCGCCGTAACTGTTTGTTTTTGCTTGAATTTGATGCGCTTGATGGCAGATTGGACGAAAATTGAGCAAAGTCCGCAAAGCCGCATGACAGAAGGGTTACAGCGGTATGTGCTCAGGTTATCCACAGCCGGGTGCACAGCAGATGTGGGCAAATATGGAATAAGTGGAAAAGCGGCGTGCCCCAAAAGATCGCAGCACGATCCCATGCAGGAGCTGCCGAAGGCTGCGATCTTTTGCTCTTGTTTTCAGCGCTGCAAAAGAATGCGCCCACGACTCAAATCGGCCAGCTGTGACTGCAAGGTATCGATCTGCGCGTCGCCCACGGCCAACTGCAACTCGACCCCATTGGCGGTGAAGCTTTCATCCACAACCAGTCCACCTGCCTCCGCCACCCGCAGCTTGACCAACGCCAGCTCGGCAAACCCGCAAGTGCATCGCAACGGCACCCGGCTGATCAACTCAACCTTTGGCGCCGCTTGCAGGCATTTGTTCGCACCGCCGCCATAGGCCCGGGCGAGACCACCGGTGCCCAGTTGGATGCCGCCGTACCAGCGAATCACCAGCACCGCGACCTGATCACAATCCTGTGCCTCTATCGCCGCCAGAATCGGCCGACCTGCCGTGCCACCGGGCTCGCCATCATCGGTGCTGCGATATTGATCGCCGAGCTTCCACGCCCAGCAGTTGTGCGAGGCATTCAAGTCGCTGTGCTGTTCAATGAACGCCTGGGCCTCGACCGGGCTGGAGATCGGCGCGGCGAAGGTGATGAAGCGGCTCTTGCGAATCTCTTCGCGGTATTCGCAAAAACCGCTGAGGGTAAAAGGCATACGTACCTGAATGGCTACTTAAATGGCAGGTTGCAGGCCGCAGCCCTTGAGAATGATGCGGATCAGGTTGTCCCCGGCGTCTTCCATGTCCTGTTTGGTCAACCGGGTGCGCCCGGTGACGCGGCAGATCTGCGTGGCGAAGTCGGCGTAATGCTGGGTGCTGCCCCACAACAGGAAGATCAGGTGCACCGGGTCGACCGGGTCCATTTTACCGGCGTCGATCCAGGCCTGGAACACGCCCGCACGGCCCTGGAACCAGGCGCGATAGTCCTGGTTGAAATACTCGGTCAGGCATTCACCGCCACTGATGACTTCCATGGCGAATATTCGCGAGGCTTGCGGCTGGCGGCGGGAGAACTCCATTTTGGCGCGAATGTAACGGGTCAAGGCCTCGGTCGGATCATCCTCGGCGGTGAGGGTGTTGAAGGTGCTGTCCCACAACTCGATGATGTTGCTCAGCACCGCCACGTACAAACCGAGCTTGTTGGTGAAGTAGTAATGCAGGTTTGCCTTGGGCAGCCCGGCATTCTGGGCGATGGTGTTCATGCTCGTGCCTTTGTACCCGTGACGGGCGAACTCGTCTTCGGCGGCTTTGATGATGGTCTCTTCGTTCTTCTGACGAATGCGGCTGACGGGTTTTCCGCCGTGGGCTGGGACTTCAAAGGTCATAAGCACTTCCGAACTGGTGGGTGGGACGGCCAGTGCGTTGATAACGTACCCATCGGCTTCAGACAAGTCCTCACACAATAAAACCCTGCCCCGCAATCTAATGTGGGAGCGGGCTTGCTCGCGAAGACGGTGTGTCAAACAACTTTGATGCTGGATGTACCGGCCTCTTCGCGAGCAAGCCCGCTCCCACAGGTTTCTGTAATCCAAAATTTCAACGCGTCGCGGCCAGGCTCTCGAGAAAACTCTCCAGTACCAGATGCGGGCGACGCCCCTTGCGTGTGACCGAGGCCAGGCTCAGGTCATAGAAGCGCGTTTTGGCTTTCAACGCTCGCAACCGGCCCTGCTGTACCCAAAGACTCGCATAGTGATCCGGCAGGTAACCGATATAGCGTCCGGTCAGGATCAGGAAGGCCATGCCTTCGCGGTCCGAGGCGCTGGCGGTGCAATTGAGCGCCTGGTAGTGGGCCTGGATCTCCGCTGGCAAGCGGAAGGTGGGGGCGATGGCGTCCTGACTGTTCAGGCGTTCGTCGTCCAGTTGTTTGTCGTCAACATAAAACAGCGGATGGCCGACCGCGCAATACAGCAGCGAGCGTTCGCTATACAACGGTTGGTACTCCAGCCCCGACAGTGCGCTTGCCTGCGGCACCACGCCGACGTGCAGGCGACCGTCGAGCACGCCTTGTTCGACCTCATTGGGCGCGATCATGCGGATCTGGATCTGCACGTCCGGGCCGCGCTCTTTCAACTGTGCAAGGGCATGGGTGATGCGCATGTGGGGCAGGGTGACCAGGTTGTCCGTCAGACCAATGATCAATTCGCCACGCAAGTGCTGGTGCAGGCCGTTGACCTCGGTGCGGAAGCTTTCCAGCGCACTCAACAGTTGCAACGCCGATTGATAGACCTCGCGACCTTCCTCGGTCAGGGAAAAACCGGCGCGTCCACGTTGGCACAGGCGCAGGCCGAGGCGTTGCTCCAGATCGCTCATCTGCTGGCTGATCGCTGAACGACCAATGCCCAGCACGGTTTCAGCCGCGGAGAAGCCGCCGCATTCCACCACGCTGCGAAAGATCCTCAGCAGGCGAATATCAAAGTCGCTGACCTGGGCCAGCGGATCGGGACGGCGAGCGCTCATGCGGGTTACTCAAAAGTTTAGTGATTGGCTGACTGAACATTAGAAGAGTTGCATTTCACAGACTTTATCCCCGTGGCAATTTAGCTGCAACAACGGTTTTCAATCTTTACGCCGCCTATTGCCTTGCGAGGTTTTGCCCATGAACTTGCCTGAAAACGCCCCGACTTCGCTGGCCAGCCAGCTCAAGCTCGATGCTCACTGGATGCCTTACACCGCCAACCGCAACTTCCAGCGCGACCCGCGCCTGATCGTTGGCGCCGAAGGCAGCTGGCTGATCGACGACAAGGGCCGCAAGGTGTATGACTCGCTGTCGGGCCTGTGGACCTGTGGCGCCGGTCACACCCGCAAGGAAATCCAGGAAGCGGTCGCCAGGCAACTGGGCACCCTCGATTACTCGCCAGCCTTCCAGTACGGTCATCCGCTGTCGTTCCAGCTGGCCGAGAAAATCACCGACCTGACCCCGGGCAACCTGAACCACGTGTTCTTCACCGACTCGGGCTCCGAGTGCGCTGACACCGCGGTGAAGATGGTCCGTGCCTACTGGCGCCTGAAAGGTCAGTCGACCAAGACCAAAATGATCGGCCGTGCCCGTGGCTACCACGGTGTGAATATTGCCGGCACCAGCCTCGGCGGCGTGAACGGCAACCGCAAACTGTTCGGTCAGGCGATGATGGACGTCGACCACCTGCCGCACACTCTGCTGGCAAGCAACGCCTACTCCCGTGGCATGCCGGAGCAGGGTGGCATCGCCCTGGCTGACGAACTGCTCAAGCTGATCGAACTGCACGATGCGTCGAACATCGCGGCGGTATTCGTCGAGCCATTGGCCGGTTCCGCTGGCGTGCTGGTTCCGCCACAGGGCTACCTCAAGCGTCTGCGTGAAATCTGCGACCAGCACAACATCCTGCTGGTGTTCGACGAAGTGATCACCGGTTTCGGCCGTACCGGCACCATGTTCGGCGCCACCACCTTCGGCGTGACCCCGGACCTGATGTGCATTGCCAAGCAAGTCACCAACGGCGCGATCCCGATGGGCGCGGTGATTGCCAGCTCCGAGATCTACCAGACCTTCATGAATCAGCCGACGCCTGAGTACGCGGTTGAGTTCCCCCATGGCTACACCTATTCGGCACACCCGGTGGCTTGCGCGGCGGGCCTGGCAGCACTCGACTTGCTGCAAAAGGAAAACCTGGTGCAGAGCGTGGCCGACGTCGCACCGCATTTCGAAAATGCGCTGCACGGCCTCAAAGGCACCAAGAACATTATCGACATCCGCAACTTCGGCCTGGCCGGTGCGATCCAGATCGCACCACGTGACGGCGACGCGATCGTGCGTCCGTTCGAAGCCGGCATGGCGCTGTGGAAAGCCGGGTTCTATGTCCGCTTCGGCGGCGACACCCTGCAGTTCGGCCCAACCTTCAACAGCAAGCCGCAGGACCTGGATCGCCTGTTCGACGCGGTCGGCGAAGTGCTGGGCAAGATCGACTGATTTGACAACACACCCGTAGGAGCGAGCTTGCTCGCGATGGACGTTAACGATGATGCGGGCTGCCTGGATGAACGCGGCGCCCTCACTATCTTCGCGAGCAAGCTCGCTCCTACACAAAGCATCTATATCGCAGGCGTCATTTCGTAGGCGCCTGTGGACAACTTTTCAGGAGCTTCCATGAGCGTTATTCCGCATTTGATCAATGGCGAACTGGTGACCGAGAACGGTCGCACGGTTGATGTGTTCAACCCGTCTACCGGCCAGGCTATTCACAAGTTGCCGCTGGCGACCCGCGAAACCATCCAGAGCGCCATCGACGCGGCCAAGGCTGCATTCCCGGCCTGGCGCAACACGCCACCGGCCAAGCGTGCCCAGGTGATGTTCCGCTTCAAGCAACTGCTGGAGCAGAATGAGGCTCGCATCTCGCAATTGATCAGCGAAGAGCACGGCAAGACCCTGGAAGATGCTGCCGGTGAACTGAAGCGCGGCATCGAGAACGTCGAGTTCGCTTGCGCGGCTCCGGAAATCCTCAAGGGCGAGTACAGCCGCAACGTCGGCCCGAACATCGATGCCTGGTCTGACTTCCAGCCGTTGGGCGTTGTCGCCGGTATCACGCCGTTCAACTTCCCGGCCATGGTGCCCCTGTGGATGTACCCGCTGGCGATCGTCTGCGGCAACTGCTTCATTCTCAAGCCGTCCGAGCGTGACCCGAGCTCGACGCTGCTGATTGCCCAGTTGCTGCTGGAAGCCGGTTTGCCTAAAGGCGTACTGAGCGTGGTGCACGGCGACAAGACTGCGGTGGATGCGTTGATCGAAGCGCCGGAAGTCAAGGCGCTGAGCTTCGTCGGTTCGACGCCGATTGCCGAATACATCTACTCCGAAGGCACCAAGCGCGGCAAACGAGTTCAGGCCCTGGGTGGTGCAAAGAACCACGCCGTGCTGATGCCGGATGCCGACCTGGACAACGCTGTCAGCGCACTGATGGGCGCTGCTTACGGTTCTTGCGGTGAGCGCTGCATGGCAATCTCTGTGGCCGTGTGTGTCGGTGACCAGGTCGCAGACGCTCTGGTGGCCAAACTGGTTCCGCAAATCCAGGCACTGAAAATCGGTGCCGGTACTTCCTGCGGTCTGGACATGGGCCCACTGGTGACTGGCCAGGCTCGTGACAAAGTCAGCGGTTATGTAGAAGACGGCGTAGCCGCCGGCGCGACGCTGGTGGTGGATGGTCGTGGCCTGACCGTGGCCGGTCATGAAGAAGGCTTCTTCCTGGGTGGTTGCCTGTTCGACAACGTCACGCCAGAGATGCGTATCTATAAAGAAGAGATCTTCGGGCCGGTGCTGTGCGTTGTTCGGGTCAACAGCCTGGAAGAGGCCATGCAGCTGATCAACGATCACGAGTATGGCAACGGCACCTGCATCTTCACCCGTGACGGCGAAGCGGCGCGGTTGTTCTGCGACGAGATCGAAGTCGGCATGGTCGGCGTCAACGTACCGTTGCCGGTGCCGGTCGCCTATCACAGCTTCGGCGGCTGGAAGCGTTCGCTGTTCGGCGACCTGCACGCCTACGGCCCGGATGGTGTACGTTTCTACACCCGTCGCAAGGCCATCACCCAGCGCTGGCCGCAGCGTGCGAGCCATGAAGCTTCGCAGTTCGCGTTCCCCAGCTTGTAAGTAGAAGGGCAAAAGAAGGCCGACCCCTTGGGGTCGGCCTTCGCGTTTTCGGGCTTTTTTGACCTATATGACAGATTTGTGAAAATAGGTGTTGACGGCAGATTCTGGAGGCCTATAATTCGCCCCACTTCCGGCGCAGTCGAAACGGAAAACTCCTTGCTAAACAAAGAGTTACGCAGTTTTCGGCAGCAGGTTGCTTCAGTTCATCGAAGCGCCAAGGAAGTTGAAAAAGAGGTGTTGACAGCAGCGAGTAACGCTGTAGAATTCG
>NZ_JBYSYZ010000056.1:0-29204 GCF_058783925.1 Pseudomonas sp. FW305-70 | reverse complement strand
TTTCGATCTCTCGTCAGCGGGAGGCGAATTCTACAGCGTTACTCGCTGCTGTCAACACCTCTTTTTCAACTTCCTTTCGACTTCGATGAACTGAAGCAATCTGCCGCCGAAAACTGCGTAACTCTTTGTTTACCAAGGAGTTTTCCGTTTCGACTGCGCCGGAAGTGGGGCGAATTATAGGCCTCCAGAATCTGCCGTCAACACCTTTTTGCGCCTATTTGGCAGAAGAGGCCTTTTTAGCCGCTAAGCGAGGGATTCGACGAGCTACGGGCGGTAGCCGCAGCACTAACAACAACGCACCTATAGATGCATAGATCGCCCACTCCTTGAGGTCGGCACGCACAATCCAGAGCATATGCAGCAATCCAAGCCCGAGAATGACGTAAGCCAGACGATGCAACTTCTTCCAACCTGTCCGCAATCGCCGCTGACTGTAGCGATTGGACGTCACCGCCAATGCCAGCAAACCAAGAAAGCCCAGCGCCCCGACAACAATGTAAGGCCGCTTGCGCAACTCAACACCCAACTGCGACCAGTCAAAACCAAGAATGAACGCGGCATAACTACTGAGGTGGAGCAACACATAGGCAAAACACCACAACCCCAACTGTCGCCGTACAACAATCCACCCCGGCCAGCCGGTGAGTTTCTGCAAGGGCGTCATACTCAAAGTCACGAGCAGCAGAACAAGCGCCCCCAACCCCAATCGATCGACCAGCACCTTGCCCGGATCCGGCCCGAGGGCATCACCCCAGGCCTGATACAACCACAGCAGCGGCCACACCAGTACCACGACAAAGACGCCGATACGCCAAAACGGATAGCGCATCAGTAGTTCTTCCTCAGGTCGAGCCCCGTATATAGAGAGGCAACTTCCTCTGAATAGCCGTTGAACATTTGCGTGTCGCGCACATTGGGCTTGAACAAACCGCTCGGCAGGCGGCGTTCACGAGCCTGAGTCCAGCGAGGATGATCAACTGTGGGATTCACGTTCGCATAAAAGCCATACTCATCCGGAGCAATACTCTGCCAGGTAGTTTTCGGCTGCTCGCTGACCAGACTGATGCGCACGATGGACTTGATGCTCTTGAAGCCATACTTCCAGGGCACCACCAAACGCAACGGCGCGCCGTTTTGATTAGGCAACTCACGCCCGTACATGCCTACCGCAAGAATCGCCAACGGGTTCATCGCTTCATCCAGACGCAGCCCTTCTATATAGGGCCAGTCGATCAAGGCAAAACCGGAGCGCTGGCCCGGCATGCTTTTGGGGTCCTGCAGGGTTTCGAAGCGGATGAATCTGGCTTTCGAGGTCGGCTCTACTTCCTTGAGCAACGCCGAGAGGGGAAAGCCGATCCAGGGAATGACCATCGACCAGGCTTCCACGCAACGCAGTCGGTAGATTCGTTCCTCAAGCTGGTACGGCTTCATGAAGTCCTCCAGCGCATACCGCCCTGGCTTGCCCACCTCCCCGTCCACGACCACCGACCACGGCTCAGTCTTCAGCGCGCCGGCATTGGCGGCCGGATCACCCTTGTCGGTGCCGAACTCGTAGAAGTTGTTGTAGTGGGTCGCATCCTTGAACGGCGTGATCGCCTCATCCTTGACGTTGACCGCCCCCCACTGGGTAGCAGGAAGTTTTTCGCTGAACCAGGAAGGCGCCTTGCCGGGTTCGACATCCGGGTAACGCGCAGCATCGCCAGCGCTGGCCCATTGCGGAAGGCTGGCCAGGGCGAAACCGGCGACCGTGGCACCAAGCACATTGCGTCGAGAAAGATAGAGGGATTCTGGCGTGACGTCCGACTCATGACAGTCGGACGTTCTGGTGACTTTGATCAGCATGGTTACTCCGCAGCTCTGGAGGACAGGTGCACCCATAGACTGCGGAGTATGAGGGAAATTACGCGCTCTTGTTACGGCGAAGACGTAACAGGTATTGAACCGGACCGGAGGCTGCATAGGCGAGAAACACCAGCAGCAGGATGCGCGGCGGATCACTGAACACCACGGCAAACACCAGCACCACCGCGAGAATCGCCACGAACGGCACGCGCCCTTTCAGGTCCAGCTCCTTGAAGCTGTTGTACTTGATGTTGCTGACCATCAGCATGCCGGCCGCAGCCACCATCAGCGCAACCAGGAAGGACATCTTCGACCCCTGGATACCGTAATCGCTGAACGCCCAGACGATGCCTGCAACAACACCCGCCGCCGCCGGGCTGGCCAGGCCGATAAAGTAGCGCTTGTCCGCCGTACCGACCTGAGTGTTGAAACGTGCGAGACGCAGCGCCGCACCCGCGACATAAACGAAGGCGACCATCCAGCCAACCTTGCCCATGTCACCCAGTGCCCAACCGAAGGCCAGCAATGCCGGTGCAACACCAAAGGCAACCATGTCCGACAGCGAGTCGTACTCGGCACCAAAGGCGCTCTGGGTATTGGTCATACGGGCCACGCGACCATCAAGGCCATCGAGCACCATCGCAACGAAGATGGCGATGGCCGCAAACGCGAAATACTTGCTCGCATTGACCGCGTCACCCGCACTCAGGGCCGCCTGGGCGCTCATCGAGTTGATGATGGAGTAAAACCCTGCGAACAGGTTCGCAGTGGTAAACAGGTTCGGCAGAAGATAGATACCACGATGCCGGACTTTACGACCTTCAGCGTCATGGCCCTCCTCGACATGTTCATCGATGGGCAGCAGGCTTTCGGCGTCAGAAGCCTGGTTTGGCTCTTCGGGGCGTTCGCTCATGGACATTACCTTGCAACAGGGTGGAAAGTTTGGACAGGTGTCTGGGACGACGGTTCGGCCGCAAACGATGCAGCTTTATACCAGAACCGATCTCCCAAACGAAAAAACGCGGCCTAAGCCGCGTTTTTCGTACAAGGGCGTGACTTAGTTTTTAGCTTTGTCGACGATCTTGTTGGCACCGATCCACGGCATCATGGAGCGCAGTTGCTCACCGATGATTTCGATACCGTGAGCGGCGTTGTTACGACGCTTGGCGGTCATCGAAGGATAGCCGGTAGCGCCTTCGCTGATGAACATCTTGGCGTATTCGCCGTCCTGAATACGTTTCAGGGCGTTGCGCATGGCCTGACGGGACTCGGCGTTGATAACTTCCGGGCCGGTCACGTACTCGCCGTATTCGGCGTTGTTGGAGATCGAGTAGTTCATGTTGGCGATACCGCCTTCGTACATGAGGTCAACGATCAGCTTCAGTTCGTGCAGGCACTCGAAGTAGGCCATTTCTGGCGCGTAGCCAGCTTCAACCAGGGTTTCGAAACCGGCTTTTACCAGTTCAACGGTACCGCCACACAGAACGGCTTGCTCGCCGAACAGGTCGGTTTCGGTCTCGTCCTTGAAAGTGGTTTCGATGATGCCGGTACGACCGCCGCCAACGCCGGCAGCGTAGGACAGTGCAACGTTCTTGGCGTTGCCCGAGGCGTCCTGGTAGATAGCGATCAGGTCAGGGATACCGCCGCCCTTCACGAATTCGGAACGTACGGTGTGGCCTGGAGCCTTCGGCGCGATCATGATCACGTCGAGGTCAGCGCGCGGCACAACCTGGTTGTAGTGGATCGCGAAGCCGTGGGAGAAGGCCAGGGTGGCGCCTTTCTTGATGTTCGGCTCGATTTCGTTCTTGTACAGGGAGGACTGGAACTCGTCCGGGGTCAGGATCATGACCAGGTCGGCAGCCGCAACAGCGGAAGCAACGTCGGTCACTTTCAGGCCGTGGGCTTCTGCCTTGGCAACGGTCGCCGAACCTTTACGCAGGCCAACAGTCACGTCAACGCCGGAGTCTTTCAGGTTGCACGCCTGAGCGTGGCCTTGGGAACCGTAACCGATGATGGCAACTTTCTTGCCCTGGATGATCGACAGGTCGCAGTCTTTATCGTAGAAAACTTTCATGAATTTCCCCTATATCAGGCCGTTCAGGCCGTTCGCTAATTTGGTTTAGATGCTGAGTACTTTGTCGCCGCGGGCAATGCCGGTCACGCCGCTACGGACGGTTTCCAGAATCGAGGCGGTGCCGATGGACTGAATGAAGCTGTCGAGCTTGTCGCTGGTACCGGTCAGTTGAACGGTATACACGCTGGCGCTCACATCGACGATCTGCCCACGGTAAATATCGGTAGTGCGCTTGATCTCGGCGCGCTGGGCGCCGGTGGCCTTGACCTTGACCAACATCAGTTCGCGCTCGATGTGAGCACTTTCCGACAGGTCGACCAGTTTTACCACTTCGATCAGCTTGTTCAGGTTCTTGGTGATCTGCTCGATGACTTCATCGTGACCGACAGTGGTCAGCGTCAGACGCGACAGGGTCGGGTCTTCGGTTGGGGCCACGGTCAGGCTTTCGATGTTGTAGTTGCGCTGCGAGAACAGGCCAACCACGCGAGACAGAGCGCCGGGTTCGTTTTCCAGAAGCAAGGAAATAATGTGCCGCATGATTAAGTACGCTCCGTCTTGCTCAGCCACATATCGCGCATGGAGCCGTCTTTGATCTGCATCGGATAGACGTGCTCGCTGGTGTCGACCGAAATGTCGATCACCACCAGGCGATCTTTCATGGCGAACGCCTCTTCCATCTTCGACTTCAAGTCCTTCGAATCGGTGATACGCACGCCAACGTGACCGTAGGCCTCTGCCAGTTTGACGAAGTCAGGCAACGATTCCATATAGGAATGAGAGTGGCGACTGCCGTAGCTCATGTCCTGCCACTGGCGAACCATGCCCAGTACACCGTTGTTCAGGATGACGATCTTGACCGGCAAACCGTATTGCAGGCAGGTCGAGAGCTCCTGAATGTTCATCTGGATACTGCCCTCGCCGGTGACGCAAACGACGTCGTCATCCGGGAAGCTCAACTTGATGCCCATGGCCGCCGGGAAACCGAAGCCCATGGTGCCCAGGCCACCGGAGTTGATCCAGCGGTTCGGCTTGTTGAACGTGTAGTACTGCGCCGCGAACATCTGGTGCTGACCCACGTCAGAGGCTACAAAGGCATCGCCCTTGGTCACTTCGCACAGGGTTTCGATCACGGCCTGCGGCTTGATGACGCTGCCGTCGCCCTTGTCATAAGGGAACAGGCCACGATCACCGCGCCACTCATCGACTTGCTTCCACCAGCTGGCAACGGACTCCTTGTTCGGGGTCTCGCCGATTTCCTTGAGGATCGCGACCATTTCGGTCAGGACACTCTCGACCGGACCCACGATAGGTACGTCGGCCTTGATGGTCTTGGAGATCGAAGCCGGGTCGATGTCGATGTGAATGATCTTGGCGTTCGGGCAGAACTTCGACGCGCCGTTGATGACACGGTCGTCGAAACGCGCGCCGACAGCGAGGATCACGTCAGCATGGTGCATCGCCAGGTTGGCGGTGTAGCTGCCGTGCATGCCGAGCATGCCGATGAACTGACGGTCGGTGCCAGGGTAGCCACCGAGGCCCATCAGGGTATTGGTCACTGGCAGGTTGAGCATCTTCGCCAGTTCGGTCAGTGGTGCGGAACCACCGCCGAGGATCACGCCGCCGCCCGAGTACAACACAGGACGCTTGGCCGCCAGAAGCATTTCTGCCGCCTTGCGGATTTGACCGGAGTGACCGCGAACAGCCGGGCTGTAGGAACGCAGCTTGGCTTTTTTCGGGAAGACGTATTCGAACTTCTCGGCCGGGTTGGTCATGTCTTTCGGAATGTCGACAACGACCGGACCAGGACGACCGGATTGCGCCAGGTAGAAGGCTTTCTTCATGACTTCCGGGATTTCCGACGCGTGCTTGATCATGAAGCTGTGTTTCACGATCGGCCGGGAGATACCGATCATGTCGGTTTCCTGGAATGCGTCGGTGCCAACCATGGTGCTCGGCACCTGGCCGGAAATGACCACCATCGGAATGGAGTCCATGTAAGCCGTGGCAATACCGGTGATGGCGTTAGTCGCGCCCGGCCCGGAAGTCACCAGTACCACACCGGCTTTACCGGTGGCACGGGCGTAGCCGTCAGCCATATGGGTAGCCGCTTGCTCGTGACGAACCAGGATGTGGGTCACTTCCGGTTCTTTGAACAGGGCATCGTAAACATGAAGAAGAGCACCACCCGGGTACCCGTAGATATATTTGACGCCTTCGTCGCGCAAAAAGCGGACGAGCATCTCACCGCCAGATAAAAGCTCCACGTTGCTCACCTCTAAAACGCCAGAATACCGCCCACGAAAAATGGGACGGGTCTTAATAGGTTTACTTCTCGGCAGAGCATGAGCGACGGTGGTCGCCGACTACGTCAGCACTGACTGAGCAAGTATTGGGATCGTCCCAAGTGTTGCGGGGCTTTCCCACCCAGCGCGAGGTAACGCGTTGCGGGTGTAACAGGTCGACGCGGATATGCGCCTCATGATCTGCTGAGAGGGTCTGCTTCTGGCAGTCCCTGTACAGCGGACTTTGGATTCTTCTGTTTCGCCCTTCGCAAGTCAAGTCGTCTATGAGCTTTATTCTACTAAGCACATGAGAACGCAAGAAAAAACCCGTAAATCAGCCCCGTGTTAGCTTCGATTGCGCAACTTTTGGCAAAAAATTGGCACGCGCATGCACTTACCCTGCAGTAGCCGACAAAATAGAGAGAGATTGTGGACAACTGCCAGCGGACGCTGGCAGCTTCTGACTCAGCGAGAGGCGCTGATCAACTGATCAAACTCTTTGAGCAATACCTGCAACTGCCGATCCTTGCCCTGGACATTGCGTCCGGCAAAGACCATTTCAGCCATTTCCTGAATGCCCGAAGCATTGGGTAGCGGCAAATCCTGCTCGAGGATCATCTTCATGCGCGGCAGGAAGATCCATTGCAGCCATTGCTCGAAATCCAGTGTATCGACCGAAAACGGCTCGACACTGGAAAGCGCTTCGGCCGATGGCGAGACTTCATCCCACCAGCCTTGCACCCGCAACTCGCGCTCGATCAACAACAGTTGATCGGCGATTTTCAGAAAGCGCGCATCCATCACAGCGTTACCTTGGCCTTCTGGCGCGCCAGTGCGGCGCCCTGGGAGTCACCCTGCTTTTCACGTGCCTGGGCAATCAGATCCCACAAGTTGGCCTGAAGGGCCGGACGCCCATTGGCCAACGTCAGCCCACGGCGAGCGAACTGCTCGGCCTGGGCTGCATCGCCTTGCGCCATCCGCACCTGCGCCAGACGGTACAGCACCTGCGGTTCACGCGGAGCAACGCGCTGGGCGCGTTCAAGGCTGGAAGAGGCACCATTGAGATCACCGCTCGCCTGTTGCTGCTGAGCGGTGGTCAGCAAAGCCAGTACCGGGCCGTCCAGCTGCTCGTCGGCAGAGAGCCCGCCCGAACTGGCCGACGGAATCCCGCTTGGCGACGACGGCATGCTGTAGCTGCCCTGGTTGATCGGCGCCGATTGTACCGGCGACGTGTCAATCGGCCCCGGCGTGATCGGCCCCGGGGTAATAGGCGTGGTGCTGATTGGCGTTGAAGTCGTTGCCGCGCCTGGCACCATCACCACGACGCCGCTGTCACCTTGCGGAATCGCCTGGGTCTGGGACGACTGACCTTGTACAGGACGCTTGACGGTCGTTTGGCGGAAGCCGCCATTGGCCGAGATGCGCTCACTGTTGGACACCGCGGTGCCGGAATCCACAACCGGAATCGAACCACGTTGGACGGAAGAACAGCCGCTGAGCAAAGCTACGGCGGCAACCGCTGGAATCAACCACTTGTTCACTTGAAACCCTCTTTGCTTAATTCATCCAGCCCTTGACCCAGTCCATCACCGACTCCGCAGGGTTTTCACCACCGCATGCGGCGCCGGGAGGCGGTTCGCTGCCGCGAATATACGGCATCTGCACGGCACCGGGGCAACCGGCGTCAGAACCTTGTCCGGTTCGCGAATCCACCCAGGCCTGAACGATATTATCCGGCTGCGGCATGTCCAGCGGCAACGGGTCGGCCTTGCGCATGAAGCTGGTCCAGACCTGCAAGGCCCCGGTGGCGCCAGTGAATGGCGTCTTGCCGTTGTCATCGCGCCCCAGCCAGACCACCGCCAGCAAGTCCTGGCTGAAACCGGCAAACCAACTGTCTCGCGAGTCGTTACTGGTGCCGGTTTTACCCGCGAGAGTCAGTGTTCTTGGCAACACGTTATAAACCGAGCTGCCGGTACCTTCTCGCATCACGCGCTGCATGGCGCTCTGGATCAGGTAAATGGAGGCCGGATCGAAACGCTGCTGAATCTGGAACGGGTAACGCTTGAGCGGCTCGCCTTCGGCGGTCAGTACGCTGCGAATCCCGCGCATCGGCGTATTGAAGCCACCGTTGGCGAGGGTCTGGTACATGGTCGCCACTTCGATGGGCGTCATCCCGCCAGCACCGAGCAACATCGACGGGAAGGCCGGGAATTCACGAGACACCCCCAGGCGTTCCACCGTCTTCAGGACGTTCGGCACACCGACCGCAAGGCCGAGACGCGCGGTCGACAGGTTGTAGGAATGCGCCAACCCCTGATAGAGGAAGACGGTACCGTGAGAACGACGATCATAGTTCTGCGGCTTCCAGACCTGGCCGTCGGCGCCCTTGACCGAGAAGGATTCGTCCGACAGCCAACTGGTCAACGTGTACTGGCTCGGTTTCTCCAGCGCGGTCAGGTACACAGCCGGTTTGATCAACGAGCCGATCGGCCGCACAGCATCCAGTGCCCGATTGAACCCGGCAAAACCGGCCTGACGACTGCCGATCATGGCCTGTACTTCGCCGGTCTCCGGGTTGGTCACGACCATGGCCGCCTCGACGTCATCGGAACCCTTGCGCCCGGCCAGGCGCTTGAAGGTGTCGTTGACCGAGGCTTCAGCCTTCATCTGCAGGATCGGGTCGAAACTGGTGAAGATGCGCAGGCCTTCCTCGGTCAAGTCTTCGTCGCGATAGTCTTCGCGCAACTGACGCTTGACCAGATCGAGGAATCCGGGGAACGAGCTGTCCGCCAGACTGCCGCGCTTGGTCACGCCCAGCGGCATTTTCTTCGCCGCCTCAACCTGCTCGGCAGTCGCGACGCCCTGCTCCTGCAGCACATCGAGTACCAGGTTGCGCCGCTCAAGGGCACGCTCCGGATAACGACGCGGGTTATAGGAAGACGGCCCTTTGACCATCCCCACCAGCAGTGCGACTTGATGCAGCTTGAGTTCGGCCAGCGGCTGGCTGAAGAAAAACTGGCTGGCCAGACCGAAACCGTGCACCGCGCGCTGACCGTCCTGCCCGACAAACACTTCGTTGAGGTAAGCCTCAAGGATTTCGCGTTTGTCGTAATGCAGCTCAAGCAGCAGCGCCATCATCGCTTCGGTGAGCTTGCGGCTCAGGCTGCGCTCGTTGGTCAGGTAGAAGTTCTTGACCAATTGCTGAGTCAGGGTACTGCCACCCTGACGCATGCGGCCGGATGAACCGTTGACCCAGATCGCTCGGGCGATCGACTTCGGCGAAACACCGAAGTGATGATAAAAATCACGGTCCTCGACAGCCACCAGCGTTTCCAGCAGATACGGCGGCACCTGATCGATCTTGATCAGAATCCGGTCTTCGAGGTTTTTCGGGTACAGGCCACCGATCAGAAGCGGCTCCAGGCGTACCACCGACAGCTTCGAGCCTTTGGGCCCCGCCAACTCGGCCACGTAATCGCCGGAGAAACGCACCCGCACCGGTTGCGCTTGCTCCATGCCTTCATAGAACTGGAAGCCACGGGTGTTCAGGTCAACGGTATTGCCGCTGACCGACGCCGCGCCCGGACCGTTGGCCACGCTTTCACGGCGATAGCCCAGGGCATCGAGCTCGGTCAGGAAATCATCCCTGCTCAGCTTTTGTCCGACGAACAGCTCGAGCGGACGTGCGTAAACCTTGGCCGGAATCGTCCAGCGCTTGCCGGAGAACTTCTCCTGGACGATTGCATCAAGGTAAACGGCGAATCCGGCCAGCACTACCAGGCCGACCAGACTGAGTTTAATGGCCCAGCCCAGCCACGGGCGCAGGCCCTTGGAGGGTGGTTTTTTGGGGGTGCGGGGAGTTCGAGTACGAGTCATGGCGGCGGATTATACGCACTTTATTCATACTCAACAGGAGCGCTCCGAGGTTTGCGTCAAGCGGACTTGCAGCCATAATGGCGGCCTTGATTTTCCAGACTCTGAAGGATCGCCTGTGAGCCAGACCTTGATCGCTGCCCTGCAAAACCCTGCCCTCTACCCGCACCCGGTAGAAGGATTCCAGGTCATCGAAACCCATATCTCCTGGGTCATTCTCACCGGCCCCTTCGCTTATAAAGTGAAGAAACCAGTCAACTTCGGTTTTCTCGACTTTACCGGCCTTGAGGCTCGCGAGCATTTTTGCGCTGAAGAGCTGCGCCTGAACCAGCGCCTGACCGACGATTTGTACCTGGAAGTGTTGCCCGTCACCGGCAGCGCCGAAGCTCCGCAATTGGGCGGCGAAGGGCCAGCCATCGAATATCTGCTGAAGATGCGCCAGTTCCCGCAAAGCGGCCTATTGAGCACCCTGCAAGCCAATGGCGAATTGACCACCGCGCACATCGACGAGATGGCCGAGCAAATCGCCCGCTTCCACCTCAGCGCCCCCAAAGTGCCGGCCGAGCACGAAGCCGGCACCCCGGACAGCGTCATGGCGCCGGTACGGCAGAACTTCGAGCAGATCCGCCCGTTCCTCAGCGATAAAGCCGACCTGTTGCAACTCGACGCCCTGCAAGCCTGGGCCGAAAGCAGCTTCGAACGCCTCAAACCACTGCTCGCCCAGCGCAAGGCCGAAGGCTTCATTCGTGAATGCCACGGTGACATCCACTTGGGTAACGCAACCGTGATCGACGGCAAGGTCGTGATCTTCGACTGCATCGAATTCAACGAACCCTTCCGTTTTACCGACGTTTATGCCGACACCGGCTTCCTGGCGATGGACCTGGAAGATCGCGGCCTGAAGTGCCTGGCGCGCCGTTTCGTCAGCCAGTACCTGGAGCTGACCGGCGACTATCGCGGCCTCGAGCTGCTGAACTTCTATAAAGCCTACCGCGCCCTGGTTCGCGCCAAGGTCGCCCTGTTCAGCATGCCGGCCGACGCCACTGCGGTGCAGCGCGCCACGACCCTGCGCCAGTACCGCAATTACGCCAACCTGGCGGAAAGCTACAGCACCATTCCTTCGCGCTTCATGGCCATTACCCACGGTGTTTCCGCTGTCGGTAAAAGCCATGTCGCCATGCGCCTGGTCGAAGCCCTGGGCGCGATTCGCCTGCGCTCCGATGTCGAGCGCAAGCGCCTGTTCGGCGAGCAGACCGTCGAGAATGATGTACAGGCCGGTATCTATAGTGCCGACGCCAGCGCGGCGACCTACGCCCGCCTGCACGAAATCGCCGACGTCATTCTGCGTGCGGGCTTCCCGGTAGTGGTCGACGCCACTTACCTCAAGCGCGAGCAGCGTGACAGTGCGGCGAAGGTGGCCGAGGCCACGGGTGCCCCCTTCCTGATCCTCGACTGCAATGCACCACAGGCCGTGATCGAAAGCTGGCTGGCCGCACGCCAGGCCGACAAAAAGGACCCGTCCGACGCCACGCTGGCCGTAATCGAAGCCCAACAAGCCAGCCGTGAAGCGCTGACCCCCGCAGAGATCCTCTGCAGCAAGCGCGTCCAGACCAATGAAAGCGGGACTCTCGATACCGTTGTGGAACAGATTCGCCAGCGCCTGCCGGGCCTGTAAAACTATTTCAGTCGTGAGGCCCTCGCTGGCCTCACGGCTGTTAAACAGTGGCACTATACTGGCGTCATAAAACCATCAGGTGATGCGACATGAGCCAGCCAAAACTTCTCGACACTCCGCTTTATGCCCTGCTGCACAAAGACGACATCAGAGGCTTCAACAGTGAGCGCCCCAAGGATGGCCCTATCGACATGGTGGGTGGCGATTTCCGGGGGCTTGACCTGCGCGAACTGAATGCCGACGGTGTGGACTTCAGCGACGCCTACTTCCGTTCCGCCGACTTGCGCGGCATCGATTTTCGCAACGCGAACCTGGAAGGCGCGAGCCTGGCCCACGCACAAATCTCCGGCACCTACTTTCCAGTGGAACTGAGTGCCGACGAAATCCTCATGTCGATGAACTTCGGCACGCGATTGCGCTACCGCACCCGCTGATCACTGTTGTCGGCTGACACGTCCAGTGCCCCCCATTGCGCTGGACTGCAGGGATATTCACTCGCCATCCCTGATTGCCCCTGCCTCTTCCTTGCGCGCGCGCCAACTTCCCCCCAGCCAACACTTTTCTCTTAGAAGCTTTTGCGTCGAAAACGAGCAAACAATCACGCTTTTCCTACTGATGGCTACACTCCTCAGAAGATTGCCCACGCTCTCCATTCGGCCATCGCAAGGAGGCTTGATGAATGATGAACTGCAACACCTGAAGAATCTTGGCAAGACGTCAGCGCAATGGCTGCATGCCGTGGGCATCCATAGCGCGTCGGACTTGCGTCGCCTCGGGGCGGTGGATGCTTATCGGGCCGTGCGTACGCGCGGTTTTCGGGCGTCCAAGGTGTTGTTGTACGCGATTGAAGGCGCCCTGATGGACGTTCACTGGAATGACATCCCGGCCGAGCGCAAGGAAGCGTTGAACAAACAGCTGGAAGCCATTTCTTCACGCCACAAGAATTGAGCCGACAAATATTTCCGAAGTTTTGCAACCTGAAACCCAATGATTACGGGGCCTGCAGCAGTAATTTTGGTGAATCGCCAAGAAATCAAAAAACAGCGGTTGACTTGGTAATGAGAATCGATATGATTATCACAACTGGTCGCGAGACTGGTCGATCTTCTGAAAAGCCCTTGGTTCGGACTCTCAGATTATCTCCTCATCAGGCTAATCACGGTTATTTGACCCGGCTCTTGCCGGGTCTTTTTTTGCCTGTGGAAAAGTACTGACGGGGCCCGGCGATACCGATCACCACAACGCGGGTGGTCAGACGCCTGACAGTTTCCCGGGCATCGAATGGTCAGGCCAAGTATCCTCGACAACAGGCACTTGTCCCCGGCGGGCAAGACGGCCATTTGATCGCATTTAACCGTCAAGCCCGGACAAATCCGGTCACGAGCTGCGGGACTGAGGATAGAGATGAAGTTGCTTTGCGCAGGCGCCGAACTGGTCAATGACAGCAGTCGCGGTTTCGATATTGACGGCCAAAAGCTTTTTGCGGTGCGCCGCAGCGGTCAGGTCCATGTCTACATCAATCGCTGCCCGCACCGGGGCGTCGCTTTGGAGTGGCATCCCGACCAGTTTCTCGACCCCAGCAACAGCCTGATCCAGTGCGCCACCCATGGCGCACTGTTCCTGATCGAAGACGGTGAATGCGTCGCCGGCCCTTGCGCGGGGCAAGCCTTGACCAGAGTGGCCTGTCGCGAGGACGAACAAGGGATCTGGATCAGCCTTTAGCCGCCCGGCAACACATCCAGACGCCGGTCGACCAGCATTTCTTCATGGCTCAACCGCACACCGTAAGCCAACACCTCGACCCCACATTCAATAGCCTCACGCAAGGCCTGCGCATAAGCCGCATCGATTTCCTGCGCCGGGCGTACGGCCTTGATGCCGGTCAGGCAAACACAGTACAACTGCACCGCGCGAATACCGTCCCTGGCCAAGTGGGCCAGCTCCCGCAGATGCTTGGCGCCACGCTGTGTGACCGCATCGGGAAACGCCGCCACCGCCGTACCGTCGAAACCCAGGGTCACGCTTTTGACCTCGACATAGGCAGGCCCTTCGGGGTAATCGAGCCGGAAATCGATACGACTGTTTTCCTGACCATAAGCCACTTCGCGCTTGAGCCCGGTAAAGCCGTTCAATTCGGTGATGACGCCCGCTCGCAGCGCCTCTTCGACCAAACCATTGGCACGGGCGGTATTCACACAAAACAGCCGACCTTGCGGGGTTTCGCCGATCTCCCAGGTGCCGGGCAACTTGCGTTTCGGGTCGTTGGAGCGGCTGAACCAGACCTGCCCGCCCTCGACCTGACAATTGAGCATCGAGCCTGTGTTCGGGCAGTGAATGGTCAGCAACTCGCCGTCAACGGTTTCGATATCGGCGAGAAAACGCTTGTAGCGTCGAATCAGGCGACCTTCTTCGAGGGGGGGATGAAATCGCATCAGCCTTGCCAGCTCCGCAACCCACGGGCAATGCGCTCGACCGCTTCCTGCAAACGCTCGAGATTTTGCGTATAGGCGAACCGTACATGATGCCCGGCCTGATAACGCCCGAAATCCAGCCCCGGGGTGAAGGCCACATGCTCGGTCTCGAGAAAATGTTTACAGAACGCGAAGGCATCGCCGCCGAACTTGCTGATATCGGCGTACAAGTAGAATGCTCCTTCCGGTTCCACGGCAATGCCGAAGCCCAATTCACGCAAGGCCGGCAGCAGGTAATCCCGACGCCGGCCAAATTCGGCGCGACGCTCTTCGAGAATGCTGATGGTTGCCGGTTCGAAACAGGCCAGCGCGGCGTGCTGCGCCATGCTTGGAGCACTGATGTAGAGATTCTGGGCGAGCTTTTCCAGCTCACCGACGGCAGCGTCAGGGGCGACCAGCCATCCCAACCGCCAACCGGTCATCCCGAAGTACTTCGAAAAACTGTTCAGCACGAAGGCACTGTCGTCGACTTCCAGCACGCTGGCCGCATCGGTGCCGTAGGTCAGGCCGTGATAGATCTCGTCGACCACCAGATGACCGTGGCGCTCCTTGATCGCGACAGACAATTTCGCCAGCTCCTCGCGGGTCAGGATCGTGCCGGTCGGATTGGCTGGCGACGCCACCAATGCGCCCACGCTGTCGTGGTCCCAGTGACGCTCGATCAGGCCAGGCGTCAATTGATAACGCACCTCCGGACCGACCGGTACCAATTGCGCCGCGCCTTCGACCAGTCGCAGGAAGTGCCGGTTACAGGGGTAGCCGGGGTCCGCCAGCAGCCAGTGCTTGCCGGGGTCGACCAGCAAAGCGCTGGCCAGCAGCAACGCGCCGGAGCCGCCGGGTGTTATGAGGATGCGCCGTGGGTCGATGTTCAAGCCATATCGCTGCTGATAAAAGCCCGAAATGGCCTCACGCAGCTCCGGAATGCCGCGCGCGGCGGTGTAACGGGTCTTCCCCGCTGTCAGCGCTGCCTGGCCGGCCTGGATGATCGGTTCGGCGGTGGTGAAGTCCGGCTCGCCGATTTCCAGGTGGATCACATCGTGGCCGGCGGCCTGCAACTCATTGGCCCGCGCCAGCAATGCCATGACATGGAAAGGTTCGATCGCGCGACTGCGGGCACTGTAGGACTGAGCCATTGGCCTTCCTTCAACTGGGGAAAAAAACCGATTCTACCCAAGCGCAGGAACGAGCGAGAACCTAAAGCGGTCAGAGGGCTTATAACCCTGACTGCAAACGATTCAAGCGTGTGCGCAAGGTTTGACTAAAATCAATAGTTGAGCAGGGTTCCGGAGCCGCCAGACAACGGTTTGTCATCCTTGGCAAGCACCATGAGCCGCAAGCTCGACATCCGGGAGTAGCGCGGCCCGAGTTGATCTGGTAAGTTCGCCCGCTTGCAGCCGCAGGGCCGGCAGGTGCCGGTGATGGAGCAATCCTGCGCAGATGGATTACAAGAGTAGAGGCGGTCTATTTCATGTCCACCCAAGCAAAGCAGCAAAACCAGGCAATCAGCGGCTTCGAGCCCTATGTTCAGAAAGCTGGCGAAGAGTACATGGGCGAGCCCATGCGCAAGCACTTCACCAAGGTCCTGAATCAGTGGAAAAAAGAGCTGATGGAAGGTGTCGACAAGACCGTGGACCACATGAAGGACGAAGCGGCCAACTTCCCTGATCCGGCAGACCGTGCCAGCCAGGAAGAGGAATTCGCTCTTGAACTGCGTGCCCGCGATCGTGAACGCAAGTTGATCAAGAAGATCGACAAGACACTTCAGCTGATCGAAGACGAAGAGTACGGCTGGTGTGAATCCTGCGGCATCGAAATCGGCGTCAAGCGCCTCGAAGCGCGCCCTACCGCCGACCTGTGCATCGACTGCAAGACCCTGGCGGAAATCAAGGAAAAGCAAGTCGGCAAGTAATTGCGACTTGAACGAAGAACGGAGCGTGCGAACGCTCCGTTTTTGTTTCTAAAATTCGCCTCGGCAGCAAACCTGTGGGAGCGGGCTTGCTCGCGAAAGCGGTGCATCAGCCTATATTGATGTCGAGGCTGATGGCCTCTTCGCGAGCAAGCCCGCTCCCACAAGGTGGTTAGCGCAAGCCTGGAAAAAGTAACACTGCCCTTATGACTGCCATCGCCTCATCCACCTACATCGGGCGCTTTGCCCCCACGCCCAGTGGCCATCTGCATTTCGGTTCTCTGGTCGCAGCGCTGGCCTCGTACCTTGATGCGCGCTCGGTGGGCGGACGCTGGCTGATGCGCATGGAAGACCTTGATCCGCCCCGCGAGGAACCCGGCGCCCAGGCGGCCATTCTCAAGGCCCTGGAAAGCTATGGCTTCGAGTGGGATGGCGACCTGGTTCGCCAAAGCGAGCGGCACGACGCCTACGCCGAGGTGCTCAATCGCCTGTTCAATCACGGCCTGGCCTACGCCTGCACCTGTTCGCGCAAACAGCTGGAACCGTATCACGGGATTTATCCGGGGCTGTGCCGCAATGCCGGCCATGGCGCCGATGATGCCGCCATCCGCCTGCGCGTACCGGAGCTGGAGTACCACTTCCTCGACCGGGTGCAGGGCGAGTACCGCCAGCACCTGGGCCGGGAAGTCGGCGATTTCGTGATCCGCCGCCGCGACGGGCTCTACGCCTATCAACTGGCCGTGGTCCTGGACGATGCCTGGCAGGGCATCACCGATATCGTTCGGGGTGCCGACCTGCTGGACTCCACGCCCCGCCAGTTGTACCTGCAAGAACTGCTCGGCCTGCCGCAACCGCGTTATCTGCATATCCCGCTGATTACTCAGCCTGATGGCCATAAGCTCGGTAAATCCTACCGTTCGCCGCCGTTGACCGAGGATCAGGCAACGCCACTGTTATTGCGGGCGCTGCGTGCACTGGGACAGAACCCGGGAACCGAACTGATTGATGCCACACCACGGGAAGTGCTGAACTGGGGCATTGCCCACTGGGATGCCTCGCTGATCCCGCGCACACTGAGCCTGCCCGAGGCACAGCTGTTGTGATCACACTTGCAGTGCCGCGCCCATCCGTTACCATCGCCGCACGTTTTCGGGCACGCACATAAAAAAAGAGAGGCCGGGATGTACATCTATCGCTTGGTCCTGCTTTTGGTAGTGGGCATTTACCTGTTTTCCCCGGCCATCATGGATTGGTGGATCGACGCCACTGGCGCCTGGTATCGCCCTTATCTGCTCTGGCTGATTCTGATCGTCGTGACCTTCATCCTGCAGAGCCAAAAAGATGCCGATGAGCTTTAGCCTGACCCAGATGATCCTGATCAGCGCCGCGTACCTGGCGGTGCTGTTCGGTGTGGCCTGGATCAGTGAACGGGGCATGATTCCCCGGGCGATCATTCGCCACCCGCTGACCTACACCCTGTCACTGGGCGTCTATGCCAGTGCCTGGGCGTTTTACGGCACCGTGGGCCTGGCCTATCAGTACGGCTACGGCTTTCTGTCCAGCTACCTGGGCGTTTCCGGGGCCTTTCTGCTGGCGCCGGTGTTGCTTTATCCGATCCTGAAGATCACCCGCACTTATCAACTGTCGTCCCTGGCGGATCTGTTTGCCTTCCGCTTCCGCAGCACCTGGGCCGGAGCGCTGACCACGATTTTCATGCTGGTCGGCGTATTGCCGTTGCTGGCCCTGCAGATTCAGGCGGTCGCCGACTCCATCGGCATCCTCACCCGCGAACCCGTACAAAATCGCGTGGCCTTGAGTTTCTGCGCACTGATCACGCTGTTCACGATTTTCTTCGGCTCCCGCCACATCGCCACCCGGGAAAAGCATGAAGGCCTGGTGTTCGCGATTGCCTTCGAATCGGTGATCAAGCTGATCGCCCTCGGCGGTGTCGGGTTGTATGCGCTTTACGGCGTGTTCGACGGCCCGCAACAGCTTGAGCTTTGGCTGCTGCAAAACCAGACCGCACTCGCGGCCCTGCACACGCCTTTGCAGGAAGGCCCGTGGCGCACCCTGTTGCTGGTGTTCTTCGCCTCGGCGATCGTGATGCCGCACATGTATCACATGACCTTCACCGAAAACCTCAACCCGCGCTCGCTGGTCAGTGCAAGCTGGGGCCTGCCGCTTTTCCTGCTGCTGATGAGCCTGGCGGTGCCGCTGATTCTATGGGCCGGCCTGAAACTGGGCGCCACCACCAATCCGGAATACTTCACCCTGGGCATCGGCATCGCCGCCAACAGCAAGGCGCTGGCGCTGCTGGCCTATGTCGGTGGGCTGTCTGCTGCCAGCGGTCTGATCATCGTCACCACGCTGGCGCTGTCCGGGATGGCCTTGAACCACCTGGTGCTGCCGCTGTATCAACCTCCGGCCGAAGGCAACATCTACCGCTGGCTGAAGTGGACCCGCCGGGCGCTGATTGTCGCGATCATCATGGCTGGCTACGGCTTCTACCTGATGCTCGGCGCCGAACAGGACCTGGCCAACCTCGGCATCGTCGCTTTCGTCGCCACGTTGCAGTTCCTGCCGGGCGTGCTCTCGGTCCTGTACTGGCCGACCGCCAACCGTCGCGGATTCATCGCGGGCTTGCTGGCGGGGATACTGGTGTGGCTGGTGACCATGTTGTTACCGCTGGTCGGTAACCTGCAGGGCTTCTACATTCCGCTGCTGAACATGATCTACGTGCTGGACGACACCAGCTGGCACATGGCGGCGATTGCCTCGCTGGCGGCCAACGTACTGATGTTCACCCTGATCTCGCTGTTCACCAACGCCAGCACCGAAGAGGCCAGCGCCGCCGAAGCTTGCGCCGTGGATAACGTGCGCCGCCCGCAACGCCGCGAACTGCACGCTGCCTCGCCCCAGGAGTTCGCCACGCAGCTTGCAAAACCGCTGGGGGCAAAAGCGGCGCAGAAAGAAGTGGAACAGGCACTGCGCGACCTTTATCTGCCATTCGACGAACGCCGACCCTATGCCCTGCGGCGCTTGCGTGACCGCATCGAAGCCAACCTCTCCGGCCTGATGGGGCCGAGCGTGGCCCAGGACATGGTCGAGACGTTCCTGCCTTACAAGGCAGGTGGCGAAAACTACGTGACTGAAGACATTCACTTCATCGAAAGCCGCCTCGAGGATTACCACTCACGCCTGACCGGCCTGGCCGCCGAACTCGATGCCCTGCGTCGCTATCACCGCCAGACCCTGCAGGAATTGCCGATGGGCGTGTGTTCGCTGGCGAAAGATCAGGAAATCCTCATGTGGAACAAGGCCATGGAGGAGCTGACCGGCATCGCCGCACAGCGTGTGGTCGGTTCGCGCCTGAGCACCATTGCCGATCCGTGGAAAGAACTGCTGCAAGGCTTCATCAATCTGCCGGACGAGCACTTGCACAAGCAGCACCTGGCCCTCGACGGCCAGACACGCTGGCTGAACCTGCACAAAGCGGCGATCGACGAACCCCTGGCGCCGGGCAACAGTGGCCTGGTGTTGCTGGTGGAAGACCTGACCGAAACCCAGATGCTCGAGGACAAACTGGTGCATTCCGAGCGCCTGGCGAGCATTGGTCGCCTGGCGGCCGGCGTGGCCCATGAAATCGGCAACCCGATCACCGGTATCGCGTGCCTGGCGCAGAACCTGCGCGAAGAACGCGAGGAAGACGGCGAGCTGAAGGAGATCAGCGGGCAGATCCTCGAACAGACCAAACGCGTGTCGCGCATTGTCCAGTCGCTGATGAGCTTTGCCCATGCCGGCAGCCATCAGCACAGCGACGAGCCCGTCTGTCTGGCCGAAGTGGCTCAGGATGCCATCGGCCTGCTGGCGCTGAACCGACGCAATTTCGAAGTGCAGTTCTACAACCTGTGCGACCCCGAGCACTGGGTCGAAGGCGACCCGCAACGGCTGGCCCAGGTGTTGATCAACCTGCTCTCAAACGCCCGTGACGCTTCGCCTCCCGGCAGTGCGGTGCGGGTCAAGAGCGAAGCCGGCGAACACACGGTCGATCTGATCGTAGAGGACGAAGGCAGCGGTATTCCGTCGAGCATCATGGACCGATTGTTCGAACCTTTCTTCACCACCAAGGACCCAGGCGAAGGCACCGGTCTGGGCCTTGCACTGGTCTATTCCATCGTTGAAGAGCATTATGGACAAATCACCATCGACAGCCCGGCTGATGTTCAAAGCCAACGCGGCACCCGAATCAGGGTTACCTTGCCGCGTCATGTCGAAGCGACGTCCGCTGTGAACTGAGACCGTCGAGAGTATCGAATCAATGCCGCACATTTTGATCGTCGAAGACGAAACCATTATCCGCTCCGCCTTGCGCCGCCTGCTGGAACGTAACCAGTACCAGGTCAGCGAAGCCGGTTCAGTGCAGGAAGCACAAGAACGCTTCACCATTCCCTCGTTCGATCTGATCGTCAGTGACCTGCGCTTGCCGGGCGCGCCTGGCACAGAGTTGATCAAGCTCGCCCAAGGTACGCCGGTGCTGATCATGACCAGCTACGCGAGCCTGCGCTCGGCAGTCGACTCGATGAAAATGGGTGCGGTGGATTACATTGCCAAGCCATTCGACCACGACGAAATGCTGCAAGCCGCCGCACGAATCCTGCGTGACCGACAAACGGCACAAGCCGGTGGTGAAGCGGTTGCCGGCAAAGCCGCCAACGGTGCAGCGAAATCCGGTGCCGACAACAGCAACGGTGAGATCGGCATTATCGGCTCATGCCCGCCGATGCAGGACCTGTATGGCAAGATCCGCAAAGTCGCGCCAACCGATTCCAACGTGCTGATCCAGGGCGAATCGGGCACCGGT
This sequence comes from Pseudomonas sp. FW305-70, assembly GCF_058783925.1. NCBI lineage: Bacteria > Pseudomonadati > Pseudomonadota > Gammaproteobacteria > Pseudomonadales > Pseudomonadaceae > Pseudomonas > Pseudomonas sp. FW305-70. The sequence continues at coordinate 8,220 of NZ_JBYSYZ010000056.1, read as the reverse complement.
AAAGAACTGGTGGCCCGCGCCCTGCACAACCTGTCCAGACGCGCCAAGGCACCGATGATTTCGGTGAACTGCGCAGCCATTCCGGAAAGCCTGATCGAGTCCGAACTGTTCGGCCACGAAAAAGGCGCATTCACCGGCGCCAGCGCCGGGCGCGCCGGCCTGGTGGAAGCGGCGGACGGCGGTACCTTGTTCCTCGACGAAATTGGCGAACTGCCTCTGGAAGCCCAGGCTCGCCTGCTGCGCGTATTGCAGGAAGGCGAAATTCGTCGCGTAGGTTCGGTGCAGTCGCAAAAAGTCGATGTGCGCCTGATCGCCGCGACTCACCGTGACCTCAAGAGCCTGGCGAAAATTGGCCAGTTCCGCGAAGACTTGTATTACCGCCTCCACGTCATTGCGCTGAAGCTGCCAGCCCTGCGCGAACGGGGTGCGGACGTCAACGAAATCGCCAACGCCTTCCTGGCACGGCAAAGTGCGCGAATCAACCGCACCGACCTGAAGTTCGCCGCGGATGCCGAGCAAGCCATTCGTCATTACTCCTGGCCGGGCAACGTTCGCGAACTGGAAAACGCCGTCGAGCGCGCCGTTATCCTGTGCGAAAGCCCGGAAATCTCCGCCGAGTTGCTGGGCATCGACATCGAGCTGAGCGACCTGGAAGATGACGAATTCATTGGCCTGCCCCCACAACAGGGCAACGGCAACGCCAGCAACAACAATCACGAGCCGACCGAAGACCTCTCCCTGGAAGACTACTTCCAGCATTTCGTCCTCGAGCATCAGGACCACATGACTGAAACCGAACTGGCCCGCAAACTCGGGGTCAGCCGCAAATGCCTGTGGGAACGCCGCCAGCGCCTGGGCATCCCGCGGCGCAAGACCGGGGTGGCCAGCGAAAGCTGAACCCCACCTGTCTCATGTGCGGGTAACACGTGACTTTGTGAAAAAACTGTTACCTCAGTTTTTTCACGTAACAGAAGCCGGGGCTTACGGTAACGAAGCCCCGGCTTTTTTTCGCCTTCTAAATGCCTGGCAACCGGTCTAACCCCTTGTTTTATTGGGTTTCGCAAAAGTTGGCACGCACCCTGCTATATGTTTGGTACAAGAACAATAACAAGCAATGCACAAGACAATAAAAATAAGACGAATCGACTCACGCACAATAAAAACAAGACGGCGAGAGGCGCAGCTAACTGATTCTTTTGGAGAGGCGTTGTATTTGGGGCTTGCCCCACGACCAGGCCGAGAACAACAAAAACTGTCCTAAGACAGAGCCTGTACTGGTTGGATCGAAAGATCACTGCAATTCAGCGACCAAAGCAATCCGTTTGCTCTTGGCTCCCGATTGGGAGGGTCATGAAGGAAAGCTTCATGGCAAGGGCACTTAACAAAAACAAAAAGCCCGAAACCAAAAATAAAAATAGAGCATGCAACTACTTCTTGGGGAGCTTCGGCTCCCCTTGTGGTTTCTGCGATTCACATCCCCACACCCACTTCCTGTACCTGTACCTGTACCTGTAGGAGCGAGCTTGCTCGCGAATAACCTGAAGGCGCAGTTGGGTATCTGGCTAAACGCGCCATCGTTCACGTCCATCGCGAGCAAGCTCGCTCCTACGGACCTACAGCTCATATCTGCTGTGTCCTACACCATCCCCCGACTAAATGCTAGAATCCCCGCCCATCATGCGGTCATTCTTCTGTTATGGCCGAATATTCCTTCAAACAGTGCATCCCATGCTGAAGAAGCTGTTCCAGTCATTCCGTTCTCCCAAGCGTCCTACGCAACACATTCGCAGCACGCCTGAAGTGCTCAACAGCGGCCAACACTCGCTGCAAAAGGCGCAATTCAGCCGCTACGCGGTGAATATCGTTGAACGCCTGCAGAGCGCCGGTTACCAGGCTTACCTGGTGGGCGGTTGCGTGCGCGACATGTTGCTGGGCATTACCCCGAAAGATTTCGACGTTGCCACCAGCGCCACACCCGAGCAGGTACGGGCCGAATTCCGTAACGCGCGAATCATCGGGCGTCGGTTCAAATTGGTGCACATCCACTTCGGTCGCGAAATCATCGAAGTCGCGACCTTCCGCGCCAATCACCCGCAAAACGAAGACGAGGAAGACAGCAACCAGTCTTCGCGAAACGAAAGCGGGCGCATCCTGCGCGATAACGTCTATGGCACCCTGGAAGAAGACGCGCAACGTCGCGACTTCACCATCAATGCCCTGTATTACGATCCGGTCAGCGAACGCATCCTCGACTACGCCAACGGCGTACACGACATCCGCAATCACCTGATCCGCCTGATCGGCGATCCGAAGCAACGCTACCAGGAAGACCCGGTACGCATGCTGCGGGCCGTGCGTTTCGCCGCCAAGCTGAACTTTGGTATCGAAAAACACAGTGCCCTGCCCATTCGCGACCTGGCGCCGATGCTGCGCGAGATCCCGTCGGCTCGCCTGTTCGAAGAAGTGCTCAAGCTGTTCCTTTCCGGACACGCCGCCGATACGTTTGAAATGCTGGTCGACTTGCAATTGTTCGATCCACTGTTCCCGGCCAGCGCCGAAGCACTGGAATACAACCCGACCTACACCCATACCCTGATCAGCGAAGCCCTGATCAATACCGACCTGCGGATCAAGCAGAACAAACCGGTCACCCCGGCGTTCCTGTTTGCAGCCCTGCTCTGGCCTGCCCTGCCGGCGCGCGTCCTGCGCCTGCAGGAGCGTGGAATGCCGCCGATTCCGGCGATGCAGGAAGCGGCGCATGAGCTGATTGCCGAACAGTGCCAGCGAATCGCGATTCCGAAACGCTTCACCATGCCGATCCGCGAGATCTGGGACATGCAGGAACGCCTGCCGCGCCGCAGCGGCAAGCGTGCCGATCTGTTGCTGGACAATCCGCGCTTCCGCGCCGGCTATGACTTCCTGCTGTTGCGCGAGAGTGCAGGCGAGCAGACTGACGGCCTCGGCGAATGGTGGACCGACTATCAGGACGCCAATGAAAGCGAGCGTCGCGACATGATCCGCGACCTCAGCGGCAAGGAAGAAGGCACCGGCGCCCCGCGCAAGCGTCGCCGCAGCGCTGGTTCCAAGCGCAAGCGCGCCGCCGGTGCTTCGAGCACCACGGGCGAGTAATCCATGGAACGCATCTACATCGGCATGGGCAGCAATCTGGCTGACCCTGCCGAACAATTGCGCAGCGCCGTCGAGGCGCTGGCGCAGTTGCCGCAATCGGAGCTGGTCGGGGTTTCTGCGTTTTATCAAAGTGACTCACTGCTTCCCGGACAACCGCGCTACACCAATGCGGTGGCCGCGCTCGACAGCACGCTGGCGCCACTGGAATTGCTGGATGCCTTGCAGGCCATCGAAAACGGCCAGGGTCGCGAGCGCCTTGAACGCTGGGGACCGCGTACGCTGGACCTCGACATCTTGCTGTTCGGTGATCGCCTGATCGACGAACCGCGCCTCAAGGTTCCCCACTACCACATGCAGGAACGGGCCTTCGTGCTATATCCGTTGGCCGAGCTGGCACCTGCTGACCTGCGATTGGCCGATGGCCGGACGCTAAGTGAATTACTCGCAGCCTGCCCGTTCGTCGGGTTGGAACGCCTGCTCCCGACGTGACACAAATCCCCTGTGGGAGCGGGCTTGCTCGCGAAAGCGGTGTATCAGTCAACATCAATGTTGAATGTGATACCCCCTTCGCGAGCAAGCCCGCTCCCACATTGGCTTTGTGTCGGGCACAAGATCTGCTGCTGAATCGCATCAGTTACTCCGGTAACACCCCACCCGTAACAATGCGGTAACACACGCAATTGACTTCCCTCGTTCTCCTCACGACTATAGGCGTCCCGCTGCCGCCTACACGGCGTTCAAGGGCGCAATCCAGGCCTTAAAAGCACGACGAAAGAGCGTGCGCCTGTATTCAACGAAGAATCACGCGCGTTACTCGCAGTAGTTTCCACAGCGCCTGAATGAGGAACTTTTCATGCCAGCCATCACCCTGACCACCCTGCAAGGTCTGAAGCAAAAAGGTGAAAAAATCACCATGCTGACCTGCTACGACGCAACCTTCGCCCACGCCTGCAACCAGGCCGGCGTCGAAGTGCTGCTGGTGGGCGACTCCCTCGGCATGGTTTTGCAGGGCCACGACAGCACCTTGCCTGTCACCACCGCAGAAATGGCTTACCACGTGGCTGCCGTCAAACGCGGTAACAGCGATGCCCTGATCCTCGCCGACCTGCCATTCATGGCCTATGCCACCACCGAACAAGCCATGACCAACAGCGCCCTGTTGATGCAGGCCGGCGCGCACATGGTCAAGGTCGAAGGAGCGTTGTGGCTGGCCGATTCGATCCGCCTGCTGGCCGAGCGCGGCATCCCTGTGTGCGCGCACATGGGCCTGACGCCGCAGTCGGTGAACATCCTTGGCGGCTACAAGGTCCAGGGTCGCAATGAAAACCAGGCGCGGCAGATGCGTGCCGACGCGATCGCCCTGGAACAGGCTGGCGCGGCCATGCTGTTGCTCGAATGCGTCCCGAGCGAGCTGGCAGAAGAAATCACCCAAGCGGTGAAGATTCCGGTGATCGGGATTGGCGCCGGCAATCGCACCGATGGCCAGGTGCTGGTTCTGCACGACATGCTGGGGCTGTCCATTACCGGCCGCGTGCCAAAATTCGTGAAGAACTTCATGACTGGCCAAACCAGCATTGAAGCTGCATTGAATGCCTACGTGACTGAAGTCAAGGCGGCGACTTTCCCTGGAATCGAACACGGATTCTCTGCATGAACACCGTAAAAACCGTACGTGAACTGCGGGCCGCTGTAGCCCGTGCCCGTAGCGAAGGCAAACGCATTGCCTTTGTGCCGACCATGGGCAACCTGCACAGCGGCCACGTTGCGCTGGTGACCAAGGCCTCCCAACGGGCGGACTTCGTGGTGGCGAGCGTCTTCGTCAACCCGCTGCAATTCGGTGCTGGCGAAGACCTCGACAAGTACCCGCGCACCCTCGCCGCCGACCAGGAAAAACTGCTCCAGGCCGGTTGTCATCTGCTGTTCGCGCCAACCGTCGAGGAGATGTATCCCGACGGCATGGCCGGCCAGACCCGCGTCAGTGTCCCGCAATTGTCCGAAGGCCTGTGTGGCGCAAGCCGGCCAGGGCACTTCGAAGGCGTGGCGACGGTGGTCAGCAAGCTGTTCAACATGGTCCAGCCGGACCTGGCAATCTTTGGCGAGAAGGACTTCCAGCAACTGGCGGTGATTCGCGCGCTGGTACATGACCTGAACATGCCGATCCAGATCATCGGCGAGCCGACCGTACGGGCGGCCGATGGCCTGGCGCTGTCGTCGCGCAACGGTTTCCTCAACGAAGAGCAACGCGCTGTGGCACCGGTGGTCTACCGCACGCTGAATGCGATCAGCGAGGCGATCAAGCAGGGCGAACGCGATTACCCGGCGCTGATCGACACGCAGGTCAAACAGCTCGAAACGGCTGGCCTGCGTCCTGACTATCTGGAAATCCGCCATGCCCTGACCCTGCGCCCGGCGACGGCGCAGGATCGTGACCTGGTGATTCTGGTGGCGGCGTTCCTCGGTACGACGCGGTTGATCGACAACCTGCATCTGAACCTCGACGCGCCAATCTAGACAACAAAAAAAAACCTGTGGGAGCGGGCTTGCTCGCGAAAGCGGATGTTCAGTCACAACAGTTTTGCCTGATCAACCGCTATCGCGAGCAGGCTCGCTCCCACAGGGGTTCTGCTGCGCACATACAGACCTTACTGACGCCCACAAACCCTTCGGGCCACTTGCCCGCCGACCTGGGAAACATTCATGCACGCCATCATGCTCAAAGCCAAGCTGCATCGCGCCGAAGTCACCCACGCTGTACTCGATTACGAAGGCTCCTGTGCCATCGACGGTGAATGGCTGGACCTGTCCGGCATCCGCGAGTACGAACAGATCCAGATCTACAACGTCGACAACGGCGAGCGCTTCACCACCTACGCCATCCGTGGTGAAGAAGGTTCGCGCATGATCTCGGTCAACGGCGCCGCGGCGCACAAGGCCAAGGTCGGTGATCGCGTGATCATCTGCGCTTACGCTCATTACAGCGAAGCCGAACTGCTCAACTTCAAGCCGCGCATGCTCTACATGGCACCAGGCAATGAACTGAGCCACACCAGCAATGCCATTCCGGTCCAGGTCGCCTGATCCGAGCCCTGTCTCTTCCGTTTGTCGGACCATTCCTAACTTCGATGTTAAAAAAGTACCGGAAACAGGTCAGACAAAGTCAAGACAGATCATTGCGCGGGGTTTACTGTATTCGCCCTGCGCCATGAAATCGTGTCGACGCAGTTGACCGGAACGCCCATCCATTGCGCTCCGGGATTTTTAGTGTTCAAAAGGCCGTTCAAGTAAAAAGGAAAACCGCAGCGATGGCGTATTACCGCACTCCTCACGACGTTACCGCTCTGCCCGCCTGGCAAGCGTTGAATGACCACCGCCAAGCCATGCAGGATTTCAGCATGCGCGAAGCCTTCAATGCCGATCCGCAGCGTTTTACTCAATTCACCCTCAGCAGTTGCGGCCTGTTTCTCGACTACTCGAAAAACCTGATCAACGCCGAGACCCGTAATCTGCTGGTGGGCCTGGCCAACGAAGTCGACCTCAAGGGCGCGATCAAATCGCTGTTCGACGGCGAAATCGTCAACTCCTCTGAAGGCCGTCCGGCCCTGCACACAGCCCTGCGTCGCCCGGTTGGCGACAAGCTGTCGGTCAACGGCGTCAACGTGATGCCGGAAGTGCACAAGGTGCTGAACCAGATCACCGACCTCGTGGGTCGTATCCATGACGGTCTGTGGCGCGGCTACACCGAGAAGCCGATCACCGACGTGGTGAACATCGGCATCGGTGGCTCGTTCCTCGGCCCGGAACTGGTGTCCGAAGCCTTGCTGTCCTACGCCCAGAAAGGCGTGCGTTGCCATTACCTGGCAAACATCGACGGCAGCGAGTTCCACGAACTGACCATGAAACTGCGTGCCGAAACCACGTTGTTCATCGTTTCGTCGAAATCCTTCAATACCCTCGAAACCCTGAAAAACGCCCAGGCCGCCCGTGCCTGGTATCTGGCCCAGGGGGGTTCGGAAGCCGAGCTGTATCGCCATTTCATCGCGGTATCGAGCAACAACGCCGCCGCCGTAGCCTTCGGTATCCGCGAAGAAAACATCTTCCCGATGTGGGACTGGGTCGGTGGCCGCTACTCGCTGTGGTCGGCCATCGGCTTGCCGATTGCCCTGGCCATCGGCATGTCCAACTTCAAGGAACTGCTGTCCGGTGCCTACACCATGGACCAGCACTTCCAGAGCGCACCGTTCGAACAGAACATGCCGGTGCTGCTGGCATTGCTCGGCGTGTGGTACGGCAACTTCTGGGGCGCGCAAAGCCACGCGATCCTGCCATACGATCACTACCTGCGTAACATCACCAAGCACCTGCAACAGCTGGACATGGAATCCAACGGCAAAAGCGTGCGCCAGGACGGCAAGCCCGTGTCCACCGACACCGGGCCGGTGATCTGGGGCGGTGTCGGCTGCAACGGTCAGCACGCCTACCACCAGCTGCTGCACCAGGGCACCCAACTGATTCCGGCGGACTTCATCGTGCCGATCGTCAGCTTCAACCCGGTGTCCGACCACCACCAGTGGCTGTACGCCAACTGCCTGTCGCAAAGCCAGGCGCTGATGCTCGGCAAGACCTTGGCCGAGGCCGAAACCGAGCTGCGCGACAAAGGCATGAGTGAAGCCGACGTACACAAACTCGCGCCGCACAAGGTGATCCCGGGCAATCGTCCGAGCAACACCCTGGTGGTCGAGCGCATCAGCCCGCGTCGCCTCGGCGCACTGGTGGCGATGTACGAACACAAAGTCTTCGTGCAAAGCGTGATCTGGGGCATCAATGCCTTCGACCAGTGGGGCGTGGAGCTGGGCAAGGAGCTGGGCAAGGGTGTCTACAACCGCCTGGTCGGCAGCGAAGAAACCCCGGCCGAGGACGCCTCGACTCAAGGGCTGATCAACTACTTCCGCGGTCGTCACCGCGGGTGATTTGAAGCCTGCCCACAAAGTGTGTATTGAGTACAAACTTTGTGGGCAACGAATATCCAGTGTGGGAGCGGGCTTGCTCGCGAAGGGGCCGGTACATTCAACAACCTTGTTGACTGTGCCGGCC
>NZ_JBYSYZ010000055.1:0-29857 GCF_058783925.1 Pseudomonas sp. FW305-70 | reverse complement strand
CCCACCACCACTACCCCCATCCTTGGCCTGAGCACTGGATACCCCGGACAGGCTGTCCGGAATCAGTACGGTAGACGCCGACAGAACCGCGCCAATAGCTACTGCCAGTAAAAGCTTACTGATGTGCATGTCGTTCTCCGTCTTCTTGTTTGAGCCTGGAACGTTGATGAGCCTTGCAACGTGCTGCTTTTTCCCATGGGAGCCTGTTAAACACCTCGGCGGGCTGATTTATTCAGTTGGGTGGTTGAAGAAAGGCAACGGACAGCGCGGCCCTGTTCCAAAGGTCAGTGAATACTCGAGGCCAGTTCGAAAATCGGGATGTACATCAGGATCACGATCACCCCGATCAACAGGCCGATGAAGGTCATGAGCAAGGGCTCGAACAGCCGTACGAACCATTCGATCCAGCGGCTGATTTCTTCGTCGTAGAAATCGGCGCTGCGTTCCATCATCTGCCCGAGGTTGCCGGACTGTTCACCGGCGCGCAGCAGGCGCAGGGACACGGGGGTCACCAGTTGATTGAGCTCCAGAGCGGTGGACAACGATTGCCCTTCGCGCACCCGTTCGCAGGCCTGATCCAGGCGGCTGCGGGAGGCGACGGTGAGCAGGTTGCGGACCATGCCCATGGCGGTGACGAGGGGAATGCCGCCTTGCAGCAGAATGCCCAGGGAACGGTAGAAGCGTGCCAGCTCATACATGAAGATGCGCTGGTGCACCGCGGGGAGTTTTTCGATCACGCGGTCCAGCCCTCGCCGAAACGCCGGTTGGCGCTGCAGCAGGACGAGGGCGACGATGATGGCCAGCAAGCCACCGAAGAATTCGCCCTGGTGGGCGTGAAGGAACATGCCGCTGCTCATCAGGATCTGCGACAACCACGGCAGGTTCGACCCCAGCCCTTCGAACACCAGGCTGAAACGAGGCACGACGTAGCCCATCAGGAACAACACCACACCGCCGCCCACAACCAGCAACAGCATGGGGTAGATCGACGCGCTGATGATCTTCTGGCGAACCTCGTCCATGCGCTGTCGATAACTGACATATCGGCCCAGGGCATCGCCGACGGCACCGGTCTTCTCGCTGGACTGCACCAGCGCCACGTACAAAGGCGGGAAAACGGCCGCCAACTGGCCCAGGGCCTGGGAAAACGATTTGCCCTCGTAAAGCAGGCGCACCAGCTCGCTCAGGGTTTTGCGGGCTTGTGGCGCGTTTTCCTTTTCCGCCAGGCTTTCCAGCGCATCGATCAACGGCAGGCCGGCGTTGAGCAAGGTGGTCAGCTCCTGGCTGAACAACACCAGGTTGAACGTCTCGCGCCTTTGCAGGCGCAGCGCGCGCCAATGTCGCTCGGCATGCAGGCTGAGAACCCGCAGGCCCTGGTCTTCGGCGATGCGCCTGGCTTCGCTTTGCCCCGGCGCATCGACGGTCATTGAGACGACACCGGTCTTGCCGACGGCTTTGAGATGAAAGCGCGTGGTCGTCATATCCGTCAGTTCCAGTTGGTGACTTCGGCGTTCTCGCCTTCGCCGCCGGGTTGCCCGTCCTTGCCCATGGACAACAGGTCGTACTCGCTGTTTTCACCGGGATAGCGATAGCTGTAGTTGCGACCCCAAGGGTCTTGGGGGAGTTTTTTCTGCAGGTACGGGCCGGTCCAGCGCGGTTCGTCGCTGGGCGCGGTGACCAGCGCCTGCAAACCCTGTTCGGTCGAGGGGTAATGGCCGACCTCCAGGCGGTAAATGTCCAGGGCTTTGCTCAAGCCTTCTATTTGTGCCTTGGCCACTTTCACTTCGGAACGGCCCAACTGGGCGAAATACTTCGGCGCCACGATGCCGGCCAACAGCCCCAGCACCACCAGCACCACCAACAGTTCGAGCAGGGTGAACCCGCTTTGGGTTCGCCGGGCATAACGCAGATGCTGATTCATGATGACCTCGCACGGTAGGCAGCAGTGTTGCCATGCAGTTGCATGCAATTGCCATGCTCATGATCGGTGATCCTTCTGCACCCCCCGTGCCATGCGCCTTCTCACTTACGGCACAGTGCTTGCGTATGGCTGTTGCACGACTGGCCATTGGGGCAATACCCCCATTTTTCGGGGCCGGGAGGGGAGGTCTGACAATGAAGTTACTCACCACCGGGTTGCTGGGTCTGCTGGTGTTGACCGGCGCCGCCCAGGCCGATGTGTTTGTTTCCGTGGACGCCAATGGCAGCTACGTCCTGTCCAATGTCCACCGCCCCGGACGCCACTATGAACGGGTGATCCGAGAACCCGATGCGCCGGTCGTCAGCCTCGACCAGCAGCCGCAGATGATCGCCGCGCAACCCTACGCCGAACTGGTGGCGGCGGCGGCCAGGGCCAACGAACTGCCGGCGGCGCTGCTGCATGCGGTGATCAAGACCGAGTCGAGCTACAACGCCCGCGCTACTTCACCCAAGGGCGCTCGCGGACTGATGCAGTTGATGCCCGACACTGCCCGCGAAATGGGCGTGACCAACGTCTACGACCCCAAGGCCAACATCCAGGGCGGCGCCCGCTATCTCAAACGCCTGATGACGATGTTCGACAACGATATCCGCCTCGCCGTGGCGGCCTACAACGCCGGCCCGCAAGCGGTGCTCAGCCGTGGCAACGTGGTCCCGCCGTTCGCCGAAACCCAGCGTTATGTGCCCAACGTGCTGAACCAGTATCGGCGTTTGCAGGGTTTGTCCCCGGATGCGCCGCTGTGATCGAAACCTCCGGGGGGCGAATTTCCCCAATAGTGGGGAATGGTGGCCCCAGTCGGAAAGTTGGGGATTGGGTGGGGAATATCCCCCGGCTTATCAAGTCGTGATTATAACTGGCTGATTAATAACGTATTTTTTTTGGCATGCGGATTGCTCCAGACGATTTGTCGAGAAGTGTTCCCCGATAACCCGCAGCGAGGTCCGAGTCCATGATCGGCATATCCCGCGCCTTGTCCTTGATTAATTTGCAGCGGGTGGCTGCCGACGATTGCCTGACCATCAATCTGCAGAACCTGCTGGCCTACCCCGCCGACGTGCAATTTCGTGTGATGGACAAAGCCTCGGGCCAACCCTTGTCCGGTGACGCGCCGGGTGTTCGGGGCGAACCAGGCGATACCCATTAAGAGGAAGCTGACATGAACCGATTCGCGCATCGCGCAATGCTGACGTTCTGCCTGTTGGCCTTCGGTATCGACCAGATGCCGGCTCATTCGACGGACGAGCACGCCGGGCACGGCATGGCAGCCAGGAAGGCCGGCCAGGAGACCGCCCGGATCAGGATTGCCGACGTGGCCTTGCTGGACCAGAACGGCAAGGTCGTCAGCCTGGAAAAAGACCTGGTGAGCAACAAGATCGTGGTCATGGGTTTCATCTACACCCGCTGCACCACGGTCTGCCCGGTGGTGTCCTCGATCATGGGCAAGGTGCAGAAACGGCTGGGTGCGCGGGTCGGCACCGAGGTGCAACTGGTGTCGATCAGCATTGACCCGCAGCGTGACGATCCCCAACACCTGAACGACTACGCCCGCACCTTCCAGCAGGGGCCGGGCTGGAGCTGGCTGACCGGTTCGCCGCAGTCGGTCGATGCCACCCTCAAGGGCCTGGGTGCCTACGGCGGTGACTTCCAGAACCACTCGCCGCTGATTCTGGTGGGCGACGGCAACAACCGCCTCTGGACCCGCTATTACGGTTTCACCGACCCGACGGAACTGGCCCGGGCCGTCGAGAAACTCAGTGGTGAACGCAACACCCACGTCAAGCACACTGCCATTGCCATGGAGCGACAGCCATGAGAGCCATCGACTGCTTCACCCTGGGCATCTGCTACTGCATTTTCAGTTCAGTGGCGTTTGCCCACGAAGGGCATGAGCAGACCGCGCCTGTGGCGGCCGCCGCGCAACCGTCCAGCGGCACCCACGATGCGAAAACCTGGTTCACCGACACGCCGTTGCAGGACCAGAACGGCAACATGCTGCGCTTCTACAGCGACGCATTGAAGGACCGTGTGGTGCTGCTCAATGTGATTTTCACCCGTTGCGACGATGCTTGCCCGCTGATTACCCGCAAGCTCAAAGAAGTGCGTGAAGTGCTCGGCGACAAGGCCGACGGCATCACCTTTATCTCCCTTACCAGTGATCCGCTGCGGGACACCCCGGCGGTACTCAAGGCTTACACCTTGAAACAGGGCATCGATGGGCCCCACTGGTTTTTTCTTACCGGCGACAAGGCGCAAATGGACCTTGTACTGGGTCGTATCGGTCAGATCGTGCCGACCCCCGAGCAGCACTCCACCCACTTGATCGTCGGTGACGTGGCGAACAATCGCTGGAGCAAAATCAGTCCCGATGCCCCGGCGGCCGCCATTGCCCAGCGCCTGCAGCTGCTGACAATGCCCGTGGCCGGACGCTAACCATGGCCATCAATACTGCCCTCGTCCTTGGCCTGCTGCTCTTCGGCGGCCTCACGCTCAGCGTCCAGGCGCTGCCGCTGAACCTCAGCGAAAGTGCCGGCAAGCGCCTGTACCGCGAAGGTATATCGGCCAGCGGCGAGCCGATCATGGTTCGGGTCGGTGCATCGAACATGCTGCTGCCGGCCACCAGCCTGCCGTGCGCCAAATGTCATGGCGACGACGGCCTCGGACGCCCGGAAGGCGGGGTGCGCCCACCGGACCTGAATTGGTCGCGGCTGGCCAGCAACCATGGCCAGCAGCACATCAACGGCCGCAGTTACCCGGCCTACAGCGACAGCACCCTGGCGCAGGCGGTGCAGGAGGGGCGCGACCCCGGCAATAACCGGCTCGATCCGTCGATGCCACGATTCGTGTTGTCGATGAACGATCAACGCAATCTCACGGCGTACCTCAAACGCCTGGCCGAAGACCGCGATCCGGGCCTGACCCCCGACAGTCTGCACCTGGGCACGTTGCTGCCGGGCACCGGGCCATTGAGCGAGGAGAGCGTCACGGTGGCGGCGGTGCTCAAGGGCTGCGTGACGCGTATCAACGAGGCGGGGGGCATTCACGGCCGGCAGTTGCGCCTGACCATACTCGACCCCGGTACCGATCGCGCCAGTGCCGAAAGGGCGCTGAACCGGCTGATCGATGAAGAGCAGGTGTTCGCCCTGATCGCCCCGCTGGCGCCGGCATTGGACGTGGACCTCGCCGTGCACCTGGAACGGGCCCGCATTCCGCTGATCGGGCCGCTGTCCTTGCAGGGCACGCCCCACGCCAGTCCGCAGATATTCGAACCACTGCCGGGGCTTCGCGAGCAATTGATCGCCCTGGCCGATTACGCCAGTGCCAGCCTGCGGGTGCTTCAGGGGCCGACGTTGATCGCCTATCCGGACGAATCCGGCCAACGGCTGGCGGCGCAGGAACTCAGCCGGTACTTGCAGGGGCGCGCCTGGCAAAAGGTGCGCCTGCAAGCCTACGACCCGAGCGGGGACGACTTGCCCCTGGGCTCGCGCTCGGTGTTTTACCTGGGCACAAGCAGCGGCTTCAGCCGATTGGCCGAGCGCCTGCAAACGGCGGGGCAGGTGCCTTACCTGTTCGCCACCTCGAACCAGGTGGCGGGCAATCTGACCCAGGTGCCCAGCGGATTTTCCCGGCGGGTGTTCCTGGCCTATCCGTTCGTGCCCAGCGACTGGACCCTGGCCGGGCGCCTGGCCCTGACTCAGTTGCGCGAACACCAGGGCCTCGGTGGCCAGCACGCGATACTGCAAGTGGGCGCGTTCAGTTCGATGATGCTGCTCAGCGAAGGCATGAAGCAGGCCGGGCGGGATGCCAGCCGCGAAAAGCTGGTCAGTGCCCTGGAAGGCCTGCATGACTTCGATACCGGGCTGACGCCCCTGATGAGCTTTGGTCCAGGCCGACGCCTGGGCTTGAGCGGTGCCCATATCGTCACGGTGGATCTGCCGGACCAGCGGTTCTATCTGGTCGCCCCCTATAAACCTGTCGCTGCCACGCCCTGACCGGAGGCCGATCATGAAACTCGACACTTTGCCGGTCCTGCGGGCCCGACATACCCCGGTCAAGGTAGCGCCCGGTGCTGACGCTTCCACAGTCGAGGCCGCGGGTCTACGCTTAACTGCGATCAGGGCCCCCATCGTTGCCGGGGCCGATTTCGGCCACGTTGCCCTTGGCGGGTCCGAAGAGGCGTCGGCCTGCGAAGGGGGTCACCTGGGTTACTTTCCCCGTGGACGGAGGGTGCCGCAGTTCGAAGCTGCAGCGTTTGCCCTGGCACCGGGGGCCATCAGCCACTCGCACAATCGGATCGAGCGGATTGATGATGACTAGGGTGTTCCCCAACAGTGGGGGAAAAACTTCAATGCCAATCCGATCGCTTTCCCCGTTTTTGGGGGATGGGATTGCTGTACAAAAAAGGCATTGTTTTTAAATTCAAGGACATGAATGCCTGAAATTACCGGCGCTCAGTCTGGCATGAAGTGTGCGTTAGTCCTCTCAGGGCACGCGCTCCGCCAGGTTCAAAACCCGGACCTGCGGTTTCAAGGAGTCGACCTTGTTGAACAAAGTACTGGTTGTTGATGACGAACAGCTGCTGGCGGAAAACCTCCAGGGTTACCTGCAGGCGCAAGCGCTGGAAGTCCGGATTGCTCACGACGGTGCACATGGAATCGCCGAAGCAGACGATTTCGCACCCGATGTGATGGTGTTCGATTACCGTTTGCCCGATATGGAAGGCTTTCAGGTGCTCGATGCCGTCCGCCAGAACAGGAAGTGCCATTTTGTGCTGATCACAGGGCATCCAACCGCGGAAGTTTGCGAGCGGGCCCGGCTACTGGGAGTCAGCCATATCCTGTTCAAGCCCTTTCCGTTGGCGGAATTGGCCCGTGCAGTGCTTGATCTTCTGGGCCGGCGGCGCGAACCCAGGCCGGGTGTGAGCACCTGCGAAGGATTCGTCGAACGACGCCAGAGCAGGACCGAGAGTTTCCCGCTGCAGTTGTACGACGGTAGTTGGGTGCTTGCAGATCGCCGAAAAAATACATCGGCTTCCATGGCGCCAGACGACGAACAATTGCTCACCGGGGAGTAGTGGCGCGACAAGACGTTCCGGCCTGTGCCGAAATGGCTCGCCGCGCTGACAGGGCCCAAAGCCCCGGGCGTTGGAGAGCAAGCCATGGACCGTCTATCCCTTGCCGTAGAACCGGCGCAAGTGGAAGGTGTACCGACTCGTTTCACCAGTGAACAACTGGCCCAGGCCCGCGCCCTGGCCACCAGTTCCGGCGAGCGGATGCTGGACACCCTCGGGGCGTTGAGTGAACTGGCTCCCATGCCTTTCATCCAGTGCCTGGGTGTAACCCTGCACTATCCGGTACTCGACACCGACAGCCTGTTCAGTGC
This sequence comes from Pseudomonas sp. FW305-70, assembly GCF_058783925.1. Lineage (NCBI taxonomy): Bacteria > Pseudomonadati > Pseudomonadota > Gammaproteobacteria > Pseudomonadales > Pseudomonadaceae > Pseudomonas > Pseudomonas sp. FW305-70. Next base: position 22,497 of record NZ_JBYSYZ010000055.1, on the reverse strand, counting down.
CACCCCGGTGTTCGACCGGGTGACCCTGGCCCAATGCCTCAGGCGTGAATTCATCCTGCTGCGTCACAACGACGCGGTCATCGGCGTATTCGCCGACCCCTTCGACAGCGCACGCCTGGCCTGGATCGATGAATGCCTGCATGGCGCGCCGCTGTACCTGGTGCATGCCGACGACCTGAAGGCCTACCTGGCGCGTCACGAAGAAAGTTTCCACGCGGTGGAGTCGCTCAATGCCCATGCCGAGGGCGCAACCGAGATCGACACCCTGCAAAGCCTGTCCCTGACCAGCATCAGCGAAGACGCCAGCGTGGTGGTCAAGCTGGTCAACTCGACGCTGTACGACGCGCTGAAAATGCACGCCAGCGACATCCACCTGGGCACCACCGGCAGCGGCCTGGTGATCAAGTACCGGATCGACGGTGTGCTCAACAACATCAGCAAGATCCAGGGCAGCGAGTTCGCCGAGCAAGTGATTTCCCGGGTCAAGGTCATGGCTGAACTGGACATCGGCGAAAAGCGCGTGCCCCAGGACGGTCGTTTCAAGATCGGCATCAGCGGCCGGCAGATCGACTTCCGGGTGTCGATCATGCCGAGCATCTTCGGCGAAGACGCGGTGCTGCGGGTGCTCGACAAACAGGACCTCGCCGACAAAGTCTGTGGCGTGCAACTGCAGGCCCTGGGCTTTGAAGAAGATACCCTGCGCCAGTTGCGCCGGCTGGCCGCCGAACCCTACGGCATGGTGCTGGTGACCGGGCCCACCGGTAGCGGCAAGACCACCACCCTGTACGCGATGATCACCGAGATCAACCACGGTGTGGACAAGATCATCACCATTGAAGACCCGGTGGAATATCAACTGCCGGGCGTACTGCAAATCCCCGTCAACGAGAAAAAGGGCCTGACCTTCGCCCGGGGCCTGCGCTCGATCCTGCGTCATGACCCGGACAAGATCATGGTCGGTGAAATCCGCGACCCGGACACCGCACAGATCGCCGTGCAATCGGCGCTCACCGGTCACCTGGTGTTCACCACCATCCACGCCAACAACGTGTTCGACGTGATTGGCCGATTCACCCAGATGGAAATCGATCCGTACAGCCTGGTCTCGGCACTCAATGCCGTACTGGCCCAGCGTTTGATCCGTCTGGTCTGCACCAGTTGCAGCGCCCCTTACAGCCCGACAGAAGAAGAGCTGGAGGTCTCGGGGCTCGATCCGCAAAAGGTCGCTCACTACCGGTTCGTCCACGGCAAGGGTTGCGGGCATTGCCGGGGCACCGGGTATCGCGGGCGCAGTGCGATTGCCGAGCTGCTGCACCTGGATGACGAACTGCGGCAAATGATCGTCGAGCGCCAACCCATCTCGAAAATCAAGGCCCATGCCTGCAAACGTGGCTTGCGCCTGTTGCGCGAGTCGGCGCTGGAGATGGTGGAACAAGGCCGGACCACTCTCGAGGAGATCAATCGTGTCACTTTTATCTCGTGAGCAATTTGTCGCCGTGCTCGGCGCCAGCGGTGTAGGCCTGGGGCATCGGCAAGGCAGTGCAACCCACTGGCTGGGCAGCGTCGGCTACATCGACGAAGGTTTCCAGGCCTGGGCGGTGGCCCTCGACACCCTCGACCGTTTGCTGGCCGAGCACGCCGTTGCCAGGGCGGAACTGACGGTGGTGGTCTCCGGACACTTCAGCCGCTATTGCCTGGTGCCCTGGAGCGATCAGATCAGCAGTCCGGCCGAATTGCTTGGCTTCGCCCAACTGTGTTTCGAGGACCTCTACGGTGCCCCGACGCAACCCTGGAGCCTGGTGCTGTCGGCTGAACCTGCCGGTTATGACCGCATCGCCACCGCGCTGCCCCAGGACTTGCTCGACCGCCTGCGCGCCCTGGTCAGCGCGCGTGGCTTGCGCCTGCGTTCGGTGCAGCCGTACCTGATGGCGGCGTTCAACCATTTCGATAAAAGCCTTGATGCCGGGGACTTCCTGTTCGTGGTCGCCGAACCGGTACGCAGCGTGTTGCTGCTGGCCCGGGAAGGGCGCTGGGCTTCGGTGCGCTCGGTGGGCAGCAGCGACAGTGATGCGGCCCTGACAGCGCTGATCGGCCGTGAGAACCAGTTGCAGGCGTCCACCAGCGAACGGCCGTTGACGGTCTACCTGCATGCGCCGGCGCGCATCGACTCGCACCCTGATGTACCCGGTGTGCATCTGCGCACCCTCGAAGAAGACCGGACAGCCGTACGCGATTGCCTGTACGTCATGTCTCGGGCGGTGGCCTGACATGCGCCCCCTGATGCTCGACTTTCAGCCGCGCCGCCGTGCAGGTCCCCTGGGCTGGAGCCTGCTGGCCGGTGGCGTGGTGCTGACACTGACTTGCGCGCTGGTGCAGCAGCACCTGAGCAACGAGGCCGAACAACAGCAGGGCCACCTGCAAACCACCCAGCAGGTGCTCACCGGCGACAACGGCAGCAAACCCGGCCTGACCCCGGCACAAACTCGCGAGCAGGCGCAGAACCTGGCCGAAATGCGCAAGGTCTCCCAGCAGTTGCGCCGCCCTTGGGAGCGTCTGTTCGCCACGCTGGAAGCCATGCCGCGGGACAACATTGCCCTGCTGACCCTGACCCCGGACGCCCGCAAAGGCCAGGTCCGGATCAGCGCCGAGGCGATGGACCTGGACGCCATGCTCGATTTCCACCGCCGCCTCGAGGCCAGTGACGAGCTGTCCGACGTGTCGCTGCTGAGCCACGAAATTGTCGCCAACGTGCCGGAACACCCGGTGCAGTTCAACCTGTCGGCTACCTGGGAGATCGGCGATGCAAATCCATAAATTGATCGTCCACGAATACCTGCAAGGCCTGGGGGTTCCGGGGCTGGCAGGGTTGGCCATGCTGGTGCTGGCGCTGAGCTATGGCCTGGCCGGATTGCTGCCGGACTGGCAGTCGCTGCAAAGCCTCAGCCAGCAGACCCGCGAAGCCACCGAGTACCTGGCCAGGGTCGAAGACGGCACAGTGGCTGCACCGGTGGTGCCGCAACGCCAGCTCGACGATTTTCGCAGCAAGTTGCCGTCCCAGCCCCAGGCCACCGTGGCCATCGACAAGATCTACGCCCTGGCCGCCCAGGAGCGCATCACCTTGTCCCGGGGGGAATACTCCCTGGGCGTGGACCCCAAGACCCACCTGGCCCGTTATCAGATTCTGCTGCCGGTACGTGGCAGCTATCCGCAACTGCGGCGTTTCCTGCACGCCTTGCTCGGCCAGTTGCCGGCGGTGGTGCTCGAGGATGTGGAGCTTCAGCGCAAGAATATCGCCGATACCGACCTGACCGGGCGGATCCGCATGACCCTTTATCTGTCGAGGTCATGATGAATACCAAACGAGTGGTGGGCTGGGTGGCGTTCTTCGGTGTAGCGGCAGCGCTCGCCTGGTTCCCCGAATACTTCAAGCAGGCTGACGACAGCGACCCGGCGGTGGCCGCCGTGGCCACCTCAGCCAAAGGCAAGGCCCCGGGCGCAGCGGCGGCGGCATCGAGCGCCGCGGCGGTAGTGCCGATCAAGGACCTGAGCCCTGCAGGCGACCTGTTCGCCGCCCGCAGCTGGAACGCGGAGCCGGCCCTCGGCACCGTCATTGAACAACCGGTAGCCGTGACTCCAGAGGTGCAGGTCCCCACTGCACCGCCATTGCCCTTCCAGTTTGTCGGCAGGCTGGACGACCGTTCCGATCTGCAGGTGTTCTTGCAGAGCGGCGAAAAAATATACGTCGTGCGCAAAGGGGATGTCATCGACGAAACCTGGCGGCTCGAGCGCATTTCCGATAAGGAACTGAGCCTGGTCTACCTGCCTTTGCATTTGGCTCAGACTCTGTCTGTGGGGAGTACGGAATGAACAAATCCCGTTTGCTGATGAGCCTTTGTCTCTGCGCAGGGCTGGCTGCATGCAGTTCGGCGCAGATCGCCAAGGACGAAGCTTCCGCCCTGATGGAATCAGGCCAGTACGAAGCCGGTCTGGCTCGCATCGAACAGGGATTGCGCGAGAACCCTCGCGATACCGATCTGCACATAGCACTCAATAGCGGCCGGGCCCGCGCCGTGACGGCACTGCTGACCCAGGCCGACATGGACCGCGCCCAGCGTAATTTCGCCGGGGCCCGCATGGGCTACAGCCGGGTCCTGAGCATCGAACCGAACAACCGTCGTGCCCAGGATTCCCTGCGTCAACTCGACTACTTGCGCAGCATGGACGAGAAACTCGAAATGGCCCGTGGCGACCTGCGTCGCGGTGACATCTACGGTGCCGACCGCCAGGTCAAGCAGATTCTCGAACTGGACCCGCAGAACGAGGGTGCCCGGGAACTGCAAGACAGCATCCGCCTGGTGCAGAGCCGCAACGTGGTGCAGTACCCGCAGCTGCGCACGCGCCTGGACCGGCCGGTGACCCTGGAGTTTCGCGACGCCAACCTCAAGACCATTTTCGAAGTGCTGTCCCAGGTCGCCGGCCTGAACTTCATCTTCGACAAGGACCTGCGCCCGGACATGAAAGCCACGATCTTCGTGCGTGATGTGCGCATCGAAGACGCCGTGGAACTGCTGCTGCAACAGAACCAGTTGCATCAGAAAGTGGTGAATGAAAACACCTTGCTGATCTACCCGGACTCGCCGCAGAAGCTCAAGGATTATCAGGAACTGGTGATGCGCACCTTCTACCTGACCAGCATCGATGCCAACACCGCGCTGAACATGATCAAGACCATGCTCAAGACCCGCGACGTGTTCGTCGATGAACGCCTCAATACCCTGACCATGCGCGACTCGGGCGACGCCATCCGCATGGCGGAAAAACTGCTGCAATCGCAGGACCAGTCCAACCCCGAAGTGGTGCTGGAAGTGGAAGTGATGGAAGTGGCCCGTCAGCGCATTCTCGACCTCGGCCTGCAATGGCCCAACACCTTCGGTGTGATCAACAGCGACGGCTCGCCAGTGTCCATCCTTGACCAACTCAAAGGTATCGACTCCAGCCGGATTTCCATCAGCCCGGCGCCACAGGCCAAGATCAACGCCCAGGACAAGGACATCAATACCCTGGCCAGCCCGGTGATCCGGGTGAGCAACCGCGAACAGGCGCGCATCCACATCGGTCAGCGCGTGCCCATCATCAGCGCCACCTCGGTGCCTTCGACCCAGGGGCCGGTGATCACCGAAAGCGTGACTTACCTCGACGTCGGTCTGAAGCTTGAAGTGCAGCCCATCGTGCACCTGAATAACGAAGTGGCGATCAAGGTCGCGCTGGAAGTCAGTAACGCCACGCCGCTGGCGCCGACCGCTCAGGGCACCATTCCGGTCCAGGTCGATACCCGCAACGCCCAGACCACCTTGCGTCTGCATGATGGCGAAACCCAGATCCTCGCCGGTCTGGTGCGCAACGACCATGGCAGCAGCGGTAACAAGATCCCTGGCCTTGGCGACATTCCTGGCCTGGGCCGCCTGTTCGGCAGCAACAAAGACGACATCAGCAAATCCGAACTGGTGCTGTCGATCACCCCGCGGATCGTGCGCAACCTGCCATACCAGAGCCCGTCGGACATGGAATTCTCGACCGGCACCGAAACCAGCATGCACATCCAGGCCCCTGACCGTTCGATCAACACGACGGTTCAGACCGGCCCCATGAGCGCACCGATCGCCACCACGGTTACTGTCGGGAAGCCTTGATCATGAGCGCCTCGCAACGCGGTTTTACCCTGGTCGAAGTCGTGGTGACGCTGGCCCTGGTCGGCCTGTTGGCCGGCATGGCCGCACCGCTGACCGAGACGGTGGTGCGCCGTGGCAAAGAGCAGGAACTGCGGACCGCGCTGTACCAGATCCGCGATGGCATCGACGCCTACAAACGCGCCTTCGACGCCGGCTACATCGAGAAGTCGCTCGACAGCAACGGCTACCCGCCGAACCTGAAAGTGCTGGTCGAGGGTGTACGTGACGTGCGCAGCGCCAAGGGGGCCAAGTTCTACTTCCTGCGGCGCATCCCCCGTGATCCGCTGGCCACCGTCAAGCGTGACGACGAGGGCGGCTGGGGCCTGCGTGCCTATGACAGTTCGGCTGAGAACCCGCGCGAGGGCCGGGACGTCTTTGACGTTTACTCCAAGGCCCGGGGCAAGGGTCTGAACGGCATCGCCTATCGTGAGTGGTGAGCATATGCGTCGGCAAAAGGGTTTTACCCTGGTGGAACTGATGGTGGTCATGGCAATCATCGCGACCCTGATGACGATCGCCATGCCACGCTACTTCACCAGCCTGGAAGCCTCGAAAGAGACCACCCTGCGCCAGAGCCTGTCGTCCATGCGCGAGGCGCTGGATCACTACTACGGCGACACCGGGCGTTATCCGGACTCCATCGAACAGCTGGTCGAACTGCGCTACCTGCGTAACCAGCCGCTGGACCCGATTGCCGAGCGCAAGGACACCTGGGTCGTGGTCGCGCCACCGGATGGCGTGGCGGGCGGGGTGGCCGATATCAAGAGTGGCGCCAGCGGGAGGGCGCGTGATGGCAGCCTTTATTCCGAGTGGTAAGCCTTCGGGTCAGGACGGCTTCACCTACCTGGGTGTGCTGTTTCTGATTGTCGTGATCGGCATGGGCCTGGCCAGTGCCGGCGAGTTGTGGGCCACCGCTTCACGCCGGGATCGCGAACACCAGTTGCTCTGGGTCGGTACGCAGTATGCCCAGGCGCTGCGCAGCTATTACCGCAGTTCGCCCGGCGTCGCCATGTACCCGAAAGAACTCGCGGACCTGTTGCAGGACGAGCGCTTCCCGTCGGCCAGGCACCATATCCGCCAGTTGTACCCGGAGCCGATGACGGGGGGCGAATGGGAGCTGATGCGCGGTATCGACGGACGGATCAGCGGTGTGTACTGCCCGTCCGAGCAGAAGCCGCTCAAACAAGAGAACTTTCCCAGCGAGTGGTCGGACTTCAAAGGCATGGCCAGCTACAAGGATTGGCAGTTCGTGGCCGAGAAAGTTGTCCTCGATGGCACCGAGGGGCTGCCGAAAGAACAGTCCACCGCGCCCCAGGCATTGCAGCCTTGAACCCTTGGGAGCGGGTTTAACAGCCAACACATTTGCGCCAAATGTACCTGGTCCAATTGTGGGAGCGGGCTTGCTCGCGAAGGCGGCCTGATAGCCGACCTGTCTTTTGTTGACTGTGTACATATCCGTTTTTTTGGTAACGGCGGCTTATGGTTCCGCTCTTACAGCGGGTCACTTTTGGCAAACGCCCCAAAAGTAACCAAAAGGTCTCGCCCCTTACGTACGGCCCCTCGCTTAGGCTCGGGGTTCCTTCGCTCCGGTGTCCATCCGGGGGCATTGCCCTCCGGTCGGCTTCGCTTCGACCTACATACAATGAGTTCGACTGCGTCGAACGGCGCTGCGCGCCCATCCCCGGATGAACACCTCCACTCAGCCTGCCGAGGGGGCGGGTGGATCAAGATCACAAGCTGCAGGCGAGCTAACGCTCGGCCTGATGAGTGGTGAAGAGCGAAGGTGTACGCCGACCTGCCTTTGCTCTTCTGTGGGAGCGGGCTTGCTCGCGAAGACGGCCTGCCAGGCGACCAATTTCTCACAGGTATACCCAATCCCTGTGGGAGCGAGCCTGCTCGCGATGGCGGCCTTGCAGCCAACGAAAATCCTCTGCCTCACACCAGCAAAATGGCCAGAAATTATGGACGTCAGGCAAGGCTGTAGGACCAGGAGTGAGGCTACACCGCCTTGCGTCGTTGCCTACAACTACGCCAGAATCCGCCGGCTTGTGGGCCTTGGACCCTGACTCTATCGTTGTCGGGTCGCTGCAAATTCAGCGACCGGGTTTCGCAGCCCGGGTTAATCAAGGCGCTCAGCGCCACCGTTTCCATACAGTTGGCGCTTTTGTTCGCCCACTGTTTTGCGTTATGGCGGCTGTGCGCGGGAGACTTTCGGGTCTGCCGGGTTCCTTGATTCCCGGTCTGCGAACCTGCGTATGGCCGCCACCTGCTTCGTTTCGCAGCGAATCGTGGCGGCTCCATCAATCAAGGAGCTTCGTCATGGTCAAACCCACACCCAATCCCCCCGAATCAGAAACCAATACCTCTCAACGTGAGGTGATCATGCTGGCGGACCTGGCAGTCAACCGCGCACTGGATAACGTTGCCCCCACTGGACTAAACACAGAACCATTGTGGATGTCTGATTGCTCAGATGTGTGGCTATCACCCATGCATCAGGCGCTTTCCAGCATCTTGATCAATTCCTCAGGCCACACCGTTTCTCGAGTCTCTCGCAGTTCGGCTACGGACCACCACTTATGGTCAGCCATTACCCGGACTTCGTGAGCCGTCCAGCCCTCACGGGACAGGCGGTCACTGTCGGTATGAACCACAAAATACTGTTCAACCGACAGCACCGTTTCACCGCTTGGCAGCATCATCGGAAAACTGCGCTCTGCAACGCTGACTCCCACGGCTGCGACATTCAGCCCGGTTTCTTCAAACAGTTCACGAACCGCCGCAGCCTCAAAGGATTCACCCGGCTCAAGCCCGCCACCGGGTGTCGCCCAGTGGCTTTGGCCGTCGAGGGCATCGCCTTTGTGCTGGAAGTGAAACAGCAGAACCTGTTGTGCAGGATTGATCACCAGCAGTCTGGCGGAATGACGTTGGCGCATTTTTTTCTTTCCATAGAGTGCCGCGAACCGCAGCTTTCACTGCGGCTTGCGACGGTAAAGCTCATGTCGGCGTTATTAGACCGAAAGGGTTAAGCCACCACCCGATAACACGGCACATACGCCGCGCCGCCCGGCAGTTTCATGCGGTGCTGGGCGACGAAGGCTTTGAGCAGCAGGTCCAGCGGTTGCATGATCGCCGCGTCGCCACGGATCTGGTAGGGCCCGTGCTCTTCGATCAGGCGGATGCCCTTGTCCTTGACGTTGCCGGCGACGATGCCGGAGAACGCGCGGCGCAGGTTGGCCGCCAGTTCGTGGGAGGGCAGGTCGAGGCTCAGTTTCAGGTTGGCCATGTTTTCGTGGGTCGGGTCGAACGGGCGCTGGAAGCCTTCGTCGATTTTCAGCAGCCAGTTGAAGTGGAACGCATCGTTGCGCTCGCGGCGGAACTGCTTGACCGCCTTGAGGCCCTGGGTCATCTGGCGCGCCACTTCGGCCGGGTCATCGATGATGATCTGGTAGTGCTGCTTGGCGGCGTCGCCCAGGGTGGCGCCGACGAACGCGTCCAGTTGCTCCAGGTACGGCGCGGCATGTTTGGGCCCTGTGAGGACGACCGGGAAGGGCAGGCCTGCGTTGTCCGGGTGCATCAGGATGCCCAGCAGGTACAGGAATTCTTCGGCCGTACCGGCGCCGCCCGGGAAGATGATGATGCCGTGACCGACGCGGACGAAGGCTTCCAGGCGTTTTTCGATGTCCGGCAGGATCACCAGTTCGTTGACGATCGGGTTCGGCGCTTCGGCGGCGATGATGCCGGGTTCGGTCAGGCCCAGGTAGCGGCCGCCGTGGATGCGTTGCTTGGCGTGGGCGATGGTCGCGCCTTTCATCGGGCCTTTCATCACGCCCGGGCCGCAACCGGTGCAGATGTCCAGGCTGCGCAGGCCCAGTTCGTGGCCGACTTTCTTGGTGTATTTGTATTCTTCGGTGTTGATCGAGTGCCCGCCCCAGCACACCACGATCTTCGGCTCGACGCCGGGGCGCAGGGTACGGGCGTTGCGCAGCAGGTGGAAGACGTAGTCGCTGATGCCCTGGGAATTGCTCAGGTCGATGCGCTGGCTGTCGAGTTCGTTTTCGGTGTAGACGATGTCACGCAGGGCGCTGAAGAGCATCTCCCGGGTGCTGGCGATCATTTCGCCGTCGACGAAGGCGTCGGCCGGAGCGTTCAGCAGTTCCAGGCGTACGCCTCGGTCCTGCTGGTGAATGCGGATCTCGAAATCCTTGTAGGCTTCCAGAATGGTCTTGGCGTTGTCGACATGGGCGCCGGTGTTGAGGATGGCCAGGGCGCACTGGCGGAAGAGGCTGTAGATACTGCCGGAACCGGCTTCGCTCAATTGCTGGACTTCCCGTTGCGAGAGCGTTTCCAGGCTGCCTTTGGGACTGACGGAGGCGTTGATAACTTGGCGTTGGGTCATTCAATGATCCTTAAAACGATGTCATTCACACAGCAACTACGAATGGCATCCGAATGATGTGTATTCATGAAAGAAGATGGCACGAACTGCGCGGTCTCGCCATGTCCCCCGATTGACGATGAAAAGATGAAAAGGAGCTCCAGCATAGCTAAATCCCTCGCAGAGGCGATAATGGCCCGCTGACTTTTTGCCTCAGCCCCCTTTTTACCCTTTCAGCTCAGGAAAAACCGACGCAATGTTCGAAATCCAGCCGATGAACGCTGACACCTACCGGCAACAGACGCGGCGCAGCACGGTCATCATTGCCCTGATCTTCCTGGCGCTGGCGATGCTGCTGTCCACGGCGGCGGTGGCGCTGTTCGGCACGCCTGGGGGCGACAATCTACGCTTCAACGTCGGTGGCGTGTTTGTTGCCGTGCTGGCGATGGCCGTGCTGATGCGCAAGGTGTTCTGGCGCCAGGCGTGGATGGCGCCTGCGGTCTACAGTTGGCAGCTCAAGCGCAGCCTGATGAGCATCACCAATGTCATGCATCATGTAACGGCTGCCGTGGAACGGGGTGATCCGGTTGCGATGAAGCTGTTGCGTTTCTACCATTTGGGCTTGAACCAGATGCATCAACTCGATGGAAACGCCAGTGACCATGGCCAGTTGATCCGCGAAATGGACCAGCACAAGGAACGGATGCAAGCGCAGGGCATCGAAATCCAACAGACTCGGCTGGATCCGGCGTGGCTGGAGGCGGTCAAGCAGGTGTCGCGCTAACATCATGGCGAGCCCGGCTCGGGCATAGTGAGCAAAAACGGCGATCAGGAAGGTTCGTCCGTCATCGACACAGGGAGCACCATGGGACATCCATTGATCAACGATCAAATTCAAATGCTTCGGTCAGCCGTGCCAAGGCTCAAGGTCCGCTCGGCGGTGACCTTGCTGATGGCGGTGTGCCTGTCGATGGTGGCTATCGTGATCTGGGAAGCCTGGAGCTCACGCCAGTACCACCTGCATGACAAGGAAGTGGTGATGTCCAACCTTGCGCAGACGCTGGCTTCGCAAGCACAGGCAACGATCAAGCAGGCCGATACGCTGCTGTTCACGTTGGTCGATCGTCTGGAACACGACGGCGTGGATCAATCCCGGCTGCCGGCATTGCTCAATGCCCAGCGCAGTGAGTTGAGCCAGCTCCATGGCTTGTTCGTTTTCGACGAAAAAGGGCAGTGGCTCGCCAATTCCAATGGCGCCGGCCAAACCGGCGTCAACAATTCCGACCGCGAATACTTCATCTTCCATCGCGACAACCCCAGCCGAGGGCCGCACATCGGGCCGTCGATCAAGAGCCGTTCGAGCGGCGAGTGGATCATGACGGTTTCACGTCGGCTCAATCATCCCGACGGCAGTTTTGCCGGCGTGGCACTGGCGACGATCTACCTCAGTCATTTCCTGCAGCTCTACGACAGCATCGACATGGGCAGCAACGGCGTGATCACCCTGATCGCCGACAACGCCAGCATTATCATTCGCCGGCCTTTCAAGGAGGCGGATATCGGCAGCAGCCTTGCCAAGAGCCCGTTGTTCACCCGGTTGTTGCCCAAGGGCGATGCGGGCACGGCCACGATCACGTCGGTCGTCGACGGTGTCGAGCGGGTGACGGGGTACCGCCGGGTCGAGGGTTATCCACTGATCGTTTTTGTCGCGCTGAACAAGGATGAAGTGCTGGCCAGTTGGCGCAAGGAAACGCTGCTCAGCGCCGGCATCGTCACGCTGTTGCTCAGTGTTCTCGGGGTACTGGGGTTCCGGCTGATCAAGCTGATGAAGCAGCAGAACCTGGCGCAGGTCGAGTTGCTGGACACCCAGGACAAGCTCCTGGAGGTCAATCGCAACCTTGAAGGCCTGGCCCTCAAGGATGCGCTGACGGGGCTGGCCAACCGGCGTCAGCTCGACGCGTTCATCGATGCCGAAATGGGCCGTGCCCGGCGTAGCCAGAGCGAGTTGGCGCTGCTGATGATCGATGTCGATCATTTCAAACCGTTCAATGACCGCTACGGTCACCTGGCCGGTGATGAGTGTTTGCGCAAGGTCGGTGCGATCATCACCGACAACATCAAGCGCCCCGGTGACCTGGCCGCCCGTTATGGTGGCGAGGAGTTTGCAGTGGTGCTGCCCGGCAACGACTATGTGGGGGCATTCCTGGTGGCGGAGAAAATCCGCCGCGCGGTGCTGCAGGCTGAAATTGCCCACAGCGACAGCCCGGAAGGCGCCGTCACCGTCAGCGTTGGCGTGTGTGCCAGCAATGGTGCGTCCCAGGTTCGCTCCGAAGACCTGATCGGTGCGGCGGACAAGGCGCTGTACGTGGCCAAGGCCAGTGGGCGCAATATGAGTGTGATTGCCAACTGAGGCTCAGGCGTCAGGCAAACCGGTCCGTTCCCTGTGTAGGAGCTGCCGCAGGCTGCGATCTTTTGATCCTGGTTTCAGGTTACCCGCCGCAATCGCCACTGCCTGATCAATCGAAGATAGACCAACACATTGATCACCAACACCACGCTGCCCAAACCCAGCTGAATGCCGGGCGTCAGGCCCGCCGGGTAAATCACCGGCCAAATGTAATGCTCGATGAACCCACCGCCATAACCGGTTTGCCCGGCCCCATGGCGCATGTGGTTTTCCCAGTCGGTCAGCGGGCAGGGCAGGTGGAAGAACTCCACCGCCATCCCCCACAGCGCAGCGGGCGGATGCCACCAGATCAGGTGGCGCCATTTGAGTATCAGCAGCCCGCCGAACACGACAAACACAATGAACGACAGGTGAAACAGCATCAGCCCGTCGGCGGCGATTCGGTACAGCATGTCGGTGCCCCTGAAGGCTGAACGAATCGCTCCATGGTACTCGGGCCGCAGGCCGACGCTCTATCGATTGTCGCGATCCAATGTCCTGAGCACGCCTTTCAAACGTGCGGTCATTGATTCGCTGCTGCATTGCATCGGTGCGCGCAGTTCGTCTCCAATCAAGCCTTGCAGGGCCAGCGCGGTTTTCACCGGGGCCGGGTTGGGTTCCAGGAACAGGCTGTTGATCAGCGGCAGCAAACGGAAAAACGTGGCACGACCTTCAGCCAATTGGTTGTCGCGGATCTGCCGGTGCAACTGCACGAACAGTTCCGGATGGACATGCGCCGACGCGGCAATCGCGCCTTTGGCGCCCAGGCACAGGGCATTGAAGATCTGGTTGTCTTCGCCACACAGCACGTCGACCTGGCCGCTATCGAGCAAGGCGAGGGTGTTGGAGAAGTTACCGCCGCAATCCTTGATCGCGACGATCCGCTCGTGGGCGACGATGTTGAGCAGGGTCGACTGTTCGAAGGCCACGCCGGTTCGGTAGGGGATGTCGTAGAGAATCAGTGGCACGCTGGAGGCATCGGCGACCGTGCGGAAAAACGTTTCGAGGCCGGCCTGGGACGGGCGGATGTAATACGGCGCCGGCACCAGCAGGCCCGCCACCGGGCGCTTGAGGATCTCGCTCTGGAACTGCAACAACTCGGTCAGGTTGTTGCCGGCCAGGCCCATGACCACCCGTTGCGCCGGCACCAGCTCCAGCACCGCATCAAGCACTGCCAGTTGCTCATGTTTGCCCATCGCCGCCGGCTCGCCGGTGGTGCCGCAAACGACGAGGCCGTCGATACCTTTTTCCAGCAGATGGCTGACCAGCCGGCGCAAGCCGACGAAATCGATGGCGCCGTTGTGGAAGGGTGTGACCAGTGGAACCCAGATACCCTGAAACGCTGACATGCTTTTTTCTCCTGATGGTTGACCGATTTCGTCACCGTCAGGGGCATGGAAGGAGAGTAAGCAAGGGGAGTGTGGTCCGTCGCGCTCAATGTCCTGTCAGCTCATCTGACGGGACAGCGCGCCCCGGTCACATGAGCGACTGTTTCTTCGATTTGAGGGCGTGCGCAACGCAACCTTGCGCCTTGGCAATCAAGCCAATGACGGAAGAGTCGAGATTGAAGGTTGCGGACATACTTGTTTACACCCTGAGTGAGGCGCCCAGTTTTAAAAGCCGGCGCGCCTTTTGTCAATCACGAAAATCAGCGAACTCGGCGCGCATCCGGCCATTGTGCTTGGCCTTGTAGAGCTGATGATCGACCTGCTCGACGAACTCCAGGGCGGTGGCATGCATCGACGCCAGGGTGGTGCCGACGCCGAGGCTGATACTCAGCAGCTTCGACACGTTCGAGAATTCATGGGGGATCTGCTGCTGGCGAATCAGGTGCAGGCACTTGTGCGCCACCAGCCGTGCGGATTCGGCATCGGTTTCCGGCAGCAGCCAGACGAACTCTTCACCGCCGATCCGGGCGATGAAATCCCGTGGCCGGTTCGCCGCCAGGGACAAGGTTTGCGCGACGCGGCGCAGGCATTCGTCGCCCTTGATGTGGCCGTAGTGGTCGTTGTACTGCTTGAAATAATCGATATCCAGCACGATCACCGACAACGGCAAGCCGTTACGCTGGGCCGTGTTCCACTCGCGCTCCAGCACGGTATCGAACATGCGGCGGTTGGCGATGCCGGTCAGGCCGTCCTGGAAGGAATACTCTTCGAGCTGCTTTTGCAGGCGGATCAGGTGCTCTTCGGTTTTCTTGCGCTCGCTGATATCGAACATGAACCCCACCAGCGCCTCGACTTCGCCGTCCTTGCGCACCACGTGCACCACATCGCGGATCCACACGTACTCGCCGCTTTCGGTCAGTGCGCGATAGTCGGCCTCGTGATCGATGCCGGCCCGCGATTGCGAGACACAGAAGTCCATCACGTAGTCGCGGTCATCCGGGTGCATGCGCTCGACCCAGTCATTGACCGAGGCCCAGCTGTGCTGCTTCCAGCCCAGCAGTTCTTCGATCTGTGGCCCGATGTAGCTGAAGGTCATGGTTTTCCAGTCGATGCGCCAGGGAATGGCTTTGGTCGACTCAAGCAGGGTTTTGTAAACGTCGCGGTCGGTTTCGACTGAACTCATGAAGGGCCTGCCTCGATGAAAAATGCAGGGCCATCATGTTGTTAGCACTTTGGCGAATCAAGCGGGCAGCCGATGAATGGCACGCGGGCGTATCAGTGAGCAAGATTGTTCAAGCCTTTGGCCGCCACAGCTGGCAAAGTCTCAGGTCTTTCCCTGTCTGTAGAACGTCATGCCCAACTCACTCATGCCGCGCAGCGCCTTTCTGCGCGGGGCTGCGGCGATCATGCCGCTGTCCCTGGCCACCGCGCCCTGGGGCTTGCTGGCCGGCTCCATGGCCATCGAAGCCAACCTTACGCCCCTGCAAGGCCAGGGCCTGTCGGGCATTGTGTTTGCCGGTGCCGCGCAATTGGTGGCCATCGGGATGCTCAAGGGCGGTGCCGGGATTTTTTCGATCCTGCTCACCACCTTGCTGCTGACCTCCCAGCATTTGCTTTACGGGATGAGCATGCGCTCGGTGATTTCGCCATTGCCGGGGCGCTGGCGTGCGGGGCTGGGGTTTTTGCTCACTGACGAGCTGTTCGCCCTGACCAGCCAGCATGACAAGCAGCAATTCAACCGCTGGTACGCCCTGGGCGTGGGCCTGACGTTCTACATCGCCTGGAACCTCTTCACCCTGGCGGGCATTGTGCTCGGCAGCAGCATTCCGGGCCTTGAACACCTGGGCCTGGATTTCTCCATCGCGGCCACCTTCATTGCCCTGATCACCCCGGTGGTACGCAACGTGCCGACCGTGGTGTGCGTGGCGGTGTCGCTGTTTTGCTCAGTGCTGTTCAGCTACTGGCAGTGGGGTTCAGCGCTGGTGCTGTCGGGGCTGGCGGGGATGACCGCCGGGTTTGTCTGCAATAAATTCTACGGTGGACGCACATGATGGTCTGGGCTGTGATTGTCGGAATGGGCGTGTTGGTGTTCCTCAACCGCTACGTTTTTCTCGAACCGCGCCTGCCGGTGCGCCTGAGCAGCAATGCCCGGCAATTCCTCGGCTTTGCCGTGCCGGGCATGTTGACGGCAATCTGTGGGCCGATAGTGTTCATGCCGGAAAAACAGCTGAATCTACACTGGGACAACCCCTATCTGATCAGCTCGTTGGTGGCGGTGGGACTGGTGCTTTACACGCGCAATACATTGCTCAGCATGCTGCTGAGCATGGGCTTTTTCTTTTTGCTGCGCTGGTGGCTCTGAGCGGAGCAGGGGAACTGATCTACGCTTAAAGTTGACGACCGATCCCTTCAGGAAGAGAGGCGAACATGGCCAATGAACCCAAGCGTCCGGACCCGGAAGAGGACGTGGACGAACCCACGGAAGAAGAAATTGAGGAGCAGAAGCGTTCGGTACCGGACTGGAAGCATCCTGACGACGGTACGGAACTGTCAGAGCCTGACCGCAAGTTCTGATCACCCCAAACGACAAAGCCCCGCCATTGTAGGAGCGAGCTTGCTCGCGATGGGCTCAAGAGCGCCGCGTTTAGCCAGTAAACACGCGTTATCGTTAACGACCATCGCGAGCAAGCTCGCTCCTACAATTTCCTTTCCATTGAGTGGGGCTTTGTCGTTATCGACAGATTCAAGGAACTTCCTTGATCAGCGCGGCGCCCTGGTTCCTGACATTGCCGACGGCCTTGTCCACCTTGTACCACTCAAATACATCACTGACCTCGCCCTGGGATAACGCCATTTCCTCGGCTCTTTCCTTGGGCGTGGCCGGGTCCAGCCATTCCCGCGCCAGCTCGGGGGAGAACACCACCGGCCGCCGGTCATGCACGTCAAGCAGGCCGCCTGCGCCGTCCGCCGTGAGGATGACGAAACCGTCGTGCTCCCTGTGCGGGGCTCCGCCGATGGGGTATTGGCCGATGGCCGCGCAGAAAGCCGGCGCCCGGTCCCGTCGCCGGATCAACCAGGGTTGTTTGTTGCCGTCACCGGCATCCACCCATTCAAACCAGTTATCGATCGGACAGAGCGCGCGATGCGGCCAGATTGCCCGGAAGTACGGGCCATGGGCGACTTTCTCGACCCGGGCATTGATCGGCTCCGCGCGATCCGTCGCCCAGTGCGGCCGCCAACCCCAGCGCACGGCGTCGGCGTGCAGCCGCTCGTTCTCCAGGTGCAGCAGGGCGAGTGGCGTGGTGGGCGCAGCGTTATAGTGCGCCAGGGGTTCGTTGCCGACGTGGTTGACCAGCGCGTCGGGGATGCTCAGCACCGCCACGAAGTCGTGAATCCCGCGGTATTGCGACAGTCGTCCGCACATGGCCTGACACTCTGGTTGAGCGTTTTTTCAGTTTAGTAGCTGACGACGAAACAGGCTTGGCAAGCGTCGGAACCAAAGCCTGTGTACCTTATCCAACCTCGGCCCGGCGTCTCGGGTGAAGGACTCCTGCCAATTTGAATTTCAATCGTGATGGTCTGGCCCAAGGCAAAAGATGAAACAGTTGTTCAAGTGTTTAACGGTGTGTGCTCTGGCAGTTGGCTTGCTGGGCTGTATTGCCGCACCCATTGCAATGACGCCGCAGACCGAACAACGTTTGCAGGCGCAACCGCCCATCCGTTTTCTGCTGACGTTCGATGACGGTCCCAGTGCATCGAGTTGGTGGAATCCGACCGTCACGGTGCTTGAGAGCCTGGCGCAAAACCCGCTGCAGCCGGGGATCAAAGCCGTGTTCTTCGTGCAAACCCGCGCGCCGCGAGCCGGTGGCAGCGAATTGGGCCGGGATATCATGCGGCGCGAACACGCTGAAGGTCACATCCTGGGCTTCCACACGGCAACGCCCTGGCACACCAACCATCGCTCGCTGGAGCCGCAAGAACTGGAGCAGGCCCTGACCGATGGCAGCGCCGACATCGCGGCGATCACCGGCGCCCCTCCAACCCTGCTGCGCCCGCCATTCTGGAACTACGACAAGCGCACCTTCGCCGCTTATCAGCAGCATGGCCTGCACGTGCTGCTCACGGACTTGAGCGCCAATGACGGCAAGATCTGGGGCTTCAACGCCAGCCCCCGGCGCCGTTCGCACATGCTGCGCTCGATGTCTGAAGTGCGCGAACGCATGGCTCGTGGTGAATTGCCGGTGGTCGACGGGGTGATTCCGGTCGTGGTGACGTTTCACGACCTCAACCGCTATACCGCCCGGCATACCCGTGAATACCTGCAGATTCTGCTCGACAGCGCCCGGGAGACCGGCGTGAAAACCGCGGACAAGCCGTTTTACGACGAACAGGCTGCGCTACAGCGGGCGGCCATGGCGCGAACCGTGCGCGATGGCTCGCAGCCGGTCGAGTTGCCGGGGTTCTGGAACTGGATCTGGGGCGGGAACGCCCGTTAAACCGAACAGGAATGAGCGCTGGTTAACAGTAATTGCGAATGATTTTTTGTGCAGATTCGCAAAGTGTATCTATTCTGAAACGGATCCAATCCGATCAACTGCCGCCGAGGCATCGGTCATGGTTCCTATTTCAGTGCTTTGCAACATCGTAGAGTCCGGTTTTGAGCCACTGTCGTGCGAGTGCACCGAGAATCTCGGGCTGCTGCGCATCGAAGTCCGCGACCCCGTCGCCGGGCGGGTGGAGCTGCTGATCAGCGGTGTCTCGACAGCCGAACTGACCAGCGTGCGCGCCATCTCTGATTTTATCGGTGAGTTGCGTACCGAGATGAAGGCAGGGCACCGGGCTTTTGCCGGCTGATCGAATGTAACCACCGTCCTGTGGCGAGGGAGCTTGCTCCCGCTGGGGCGCGAAGCGGCCCCCCTCCCAAATAAAAAAAACGGTCCTTACGTTCATGTCCGGGAAACCGGGAAACGGCTTTTAGGGCCGCTACGCAGCCCAGCGGGAGCAAGCTCCCTCGCCACAGGTATTCAATGCCTCAAGTTGCCCGCGGCAACAGCTCATCAATCATCCGCAAACAATGGCTCAACCCCGGCGAAACATCGCCCACCCGTCGGCTGAGGATGATCGGCGAGGTCGCGTTGTCTTCCAGCAAGGGTGTGAAACCGATGTCGTCGCGGTGCAGCAACTGCACCGAGGCCGGTACCAGCGTGACCCCGATTCCCGCCCCCACCAGACCGATCGCCGTTTGCAGTTCGTTGGTCCACTGCGCGACGTGGATGCTCACGCCATAGGACTCAAACAGCGCGATCACATGGTCGGCGTAACTCGGCCGTGGATTGCCGGGGTACAGCACAAAGGGTTCCCTGGCCAGTTCCCGCAGGCTGATGGGCCCGGCGAGCAACGGATGGCCGGCGGGCAGGGCGGCGACCAGGCGGTCTTCAGTGAGCACGGTCTGGACGATGGCCGGGTCGTCGATGCGGATCCGCCCAAAACCGATGTCGATACGCCCGGCCTTCAATGCCTGCACCTGTTGCAGGGTGGTCATTTCCGACAGGCCCAATTCCAGCTCCAGCGGTTCGCCACTGCGTAACCGGCGGATCAGCTCCGGCAGCACGCCGTACAGTGTCGAGGGCGCAAAGCCGATACCCAGCCAGGTCTTTTCACCCAGGCCGATACGCCGTGTGTTGTCGCAGACCTTGTTCAGTTGTTCGAGCAGGGCGGTGGAGTGCTCATGGAAAAAACGCCCGGCGTCGGTCAGCTTCAGCGGGCGGCCGCGCTCCAGCAACATCACCCCCAGTTCGTCCTCCAGTTGCTGGATCTGCCGGCTCAACGGCGGTTGGGCGATGTGCAGGCGCTCGGCGGCGCGGGTGAAGTTGAGGGTTTGAGCCAATACCTGGAAATAACGCAGGTGCCGCAGTTCCATGGGGCCTCCGGATTTTCAATTGAATACCTTTAAGGTATCAAGCCAGACCAATTCTATATTGGCCGCCCGGAAAAAGCCGTATGAGAATCCGACTCAGAACTTCAAGAACCTGACGGGTATCGAAATGCTTGCAACCGCCATTGAGTCGATCGAGACGATCATCGTCGATCTGCCGACTATCCGCCCGCACAAACTGGCCATGCACACCATGCAGAACCAGACCCTGGTGATCGTTCGCGTGCGTTGCGCCGACGGCGTCGAAGGCATCGGCGAATCCACCACCATCGGTGGCTTGGCCTATGGCAATGAAAGCCCGGACAGCATCAAGACCAACATCGACACGCACTTCGCCCCCTTGTTGATCGGCCAGGACAGCGGCAACGTCAACGCCGCCATGCTGCGCCTGGAGCGCAGCATCCGTGGCAACACCTTCGCCAAATCCGGTATCGAAACCGCGCTGCTCGACGCCCAGGGCAAACGCCTTGGTCTGCCGGTCAGTGAATTGCTCGGTGGCCGCGTGCGTGATGCGCTCCCCGTCGCCTGGACCCTGGCCAGCGGTGACACGGAAAAAGACATCGCCGAAGCGGAAAAAATGCTCGACCTGCGCCGCCACCGCATCTTCAAGCTGAAGATCGGAGCCGGCGAGGTCAATCGCGACCTGGCCCACGTCATCGCCATCAAGAAAGCCCTGGGTGACCGTGCCAGCGTGCGTGTCGACGTCAACCAGGCGTGGGACGAAGCCGTCGCGATACGTGCCTGCCGAATTCTCGGCAGCAACGGCATCGACCTGATCGAACAGCCGATCTCGCGCAACAACCGCGCCGGCATGGCCCGCCTGAACGCCATGAGCCCGGCGCCGATCATGGCCGACGAATCCATCGAAAGCGTGGAAGATGCCTTCAACCTGGCCCGCGAAGGCGCAGCCTCGGTGTTCGCCCTGAAGATCGCCAAGAACGGCGGCCCGCGCGCCGTGTTGCGCACCGCCTCCATCGCCGAAGCGGCCGGTATCGCCCTGTACGGCGGCACCATGCTCGAAGGCGGCCTGGGCACGATGGCGTCGGCCCATGCCTTCGTCACCCTGAACAAACTGGCGTGGGACACCGAACTGTTCGGCCCGCTGCTGCTCACCGAAGACATTCTCAGCGAACCGCTGGTGTATCGCGATTTTGAACTGCACGTGCCGAAAACACCGGGCCTTGGCCTGAGCCTGGATGAGGAGCGCCTGGCGTTCTTCCGTCGCGACAAGACCACTCATCAAGCCTGAGGAGAGCATTATGCTGTTTCACGTAAAAATGACCGTGAACCTGCCGGTCGACATGAATCCGGAGGCGGCAGCCAGGCTCAAGGCTGACGAAAAAGCCCTGGCCCAGCGCCTGCAAGAGCAGGGCAAGTGGCGTCACCTGTGGCGCATCGCCGGGCACTACGCCAACTACAGCGTGTTCGATGTCGACAGCGTTCAGGAACTGCATGACCTGCTGATGCAATTGCCTTTGTTTCCCTACATGGCCATCGAAATCGACGCGATGTGCCGGCATCCTTCTTCCATCCGTGACGATGACCGCTGAGCCCTGCCTGCTCAGCGCTACGCTAATAATTACAAGATGAGGAACCCTGAAAAATGAACGTCAAAATTTCCCACACTGCCGAAGTCCAGAAATTTCTCGAAGAAGCCAGCGGCCTGCTCAACGACGCCGGCGATCCACGGACCAAGGCGCTGGTCTACCGCATCCTGCGTGATTCGGTGAACATCATCGAAGACCTGGCCGTGACCCCGGAAGAGTTCTGGAAAGCCGTCAACTACCTCAACGTGCTGGGCGCGCGCCAGGAAGCCGGGTTGCTGGTGGCCGGTATTGGCCTGGAGCACTACCTCGACCTGTTGATGGACGCCGAAGACGAGCAGGCCGGCAAGACCGGCGGTACCCCGCGCACCATCGAAGGCCCGCTGTACGTGGCCGGTGCGCCGTTGTCCGAGGGCGAGGCGCGTCTGGATGACGGCGTCGATCCGGGCGTGACCCTGTTCATGCAAGGCCGCGTGCTCAATACCGCCGGCGAACCCTTGGCCGGGGCCGTGGTGGACGTCTGGCACGCCAACACCGGCGGCACCTACTCGTACTTCGATGCCACGCAGTCGGAATTCAACCTGCGTCGCCGTATCGTGACCGACGCCGAAGGCCGCTACCGTTTCCGTAGCATCGTGCCGTCGGGCTATGGCTGCCCACCGGACGGTCCGACCCAGCAACTGCTCGATCAACTGGGCCGTCATGGCCAGCGCCCGGCGCACGTGCACTTCTTCATTTCCGCGCCGGATCACCGCCACCTGACCACCCAGATCAACCTCGACGGCGATCAATACCTGCACGACGATTTCGCCTACGCCACCCGCGACGAACTGATCGCCAAGATCACCTTCAGCGACGATCAGCAGCGCGCAGCGGCCCATGGCGTGAGCGGTCGCTTTGCCGAAATCGACTTCGACTTCACCTTGCAGTCCTCGGCCCAGCCGCAAGAACAGCAGCGCCACGAGCGGGTCCGCGCACTGGAAGACTGATAATCCGCGCTCCCCTGTAGGAGCGAGCTTGCTCGCGATGGACTTGAGGACGCCGCGGGGCATCAGGCACCCAGCGTCATCGTTGACG
>NZ_JBYSYZ010000054.1:0-30516 GCF_058783925.1 Pseudomonas sp. FW305-70 | reverse complement strand
ACTTCATAGATATCACTGCCGTCACCGCCGGCCATCGTATCGGCACCACCACCGCCGATGAGCACGTCATTGCCCGCATCACCGTTGAGGATGTCGTTGCCACCCAAGCCGTTCAGGATGTCGTTGCCATCACCTCCGCTGGCCACGTCGTCGCCTGGCGTGCCGGTCCATACGTCGACACCGGCGGTACCGACAAACAGATCACCGACCACTGTCGTTGCAGCCGAGGTGACTCGCTCAAGTGTGCCGAGGTCATCGGTGTAACTGGCGACGACACGCAGTTGCTGACCGACCTGTGCCTGGTCGGGTGTAAAGGTCGCGCCCGTCGCACCGGCGATGTCGCTAAAGATCGCGCCGCTCCCCACCTGCCACTGATGGGCAATCACCGAGGTCGTGGTCCCGTTGGCATCGGTGAACGCATCCGTGGCGGTCAGGGCCGATCCTGACGTCGGGGTGGTATCGCTGATCAACACCGTTCCAACCGGCAGGACATTGACGGTGCCGGTACCGGCCGCCGCGATCGGTGCGGTCGGCGCCGAGAACACCTCCTCCAGCACGCCATTGGCGTCCTTGTAGACTGCCCTGACGCGCAGGGCCAGCCCGGCTGCCACGACGAGTTCCGGGATAGCCGGTACGGCGCCAATGAGGGTCGCCGGTGGTGGGACCCTGAGTTCCGAGCCCACCGTGACGGTCGTGCCCTCTGCGCGCGCGACCTCGCCGGCGGCAAAGAAGGTGATGTCTTCAAAGACACCCGAGCCCGGACGCGCTTCAAATTGCCAGAAGAAACTGATGGGGCCGGTGATCGCGCCGCCGGTCGCGGTGTTGTTGGCATCAGTGATGTCTGCCGCCGATACCGTCAGCCGCTGGCCGACGGCGGGCGTAGGATCGTCGATCCTCAGCGAACCGACTGGCTCCGCGTTCAAACCGCCGAGCACGAGCGCCTGATCGGAGAACTGCAACCGCTCGATATGGCTGAGGGTGTCGGTCCCGTCCCTGCCGGCGACACTGTCGGTGACCGTAAAGGTGCCGTTGACGTTTTCGACCACGGTGTAATCCGCCAGATTGCCGGAGAACAGCGCCGTGTCGAAGTCGGGACCGGTCGCCGTCAGGATTTCGCGCACGCTCTGGAGCTGGCCGGGGTTATAGGTGCCGTTCACCATGAGCGGAACCAAGGGTGTCAGGCTATCGAAGGTAGCGATTTCCGGTCCGGTGCCATCGATGTTCTGCCGCACGCTGATGCGCACATTGAGCCACTTGTCGCCGTCGATCAGGTCGTCGCCGCCGCGGCCCTGGATGATGTCGCTGCCGGCGCCACCCAGGAGGATGTTGCCCCCGTCGAACTTGTCGTCGGCCGTGCCGGCGATGCCATCCGCGCCGTTGCCGGCGCTGCCGACCAGGTCCCGCAGACCGCTGATGAGGTCGAAGTTGGTGAGCACGCTGCCCTTGGCGCCAGCGACGGCGAGCAAGTCGGCAGTGGAGTCATCGCCGCTGAGGAAATCGGCATGGGCCGATCCCGACAGCCCTTCCACCAGGTCCAACCGGGCAAGGATCGACGCGTTGGATCCAGGTACCGCCGGTTGATCGAAGAAGCGCAGCCTGGTGTTGAGGTCCATGGTCACGCCGCTCGGATCGTCCTTGTAGGTCGCCCAGTCGTACCCGGAGAACCCGATGAAACGGTCCGCCTCGCTGGGACTGCCGACCATGATGTCATCACCGCCCTCCCCGTCGAAATTGTCCGGTCCGCCATCGCCCAGGAAGACGTCGTTGCCATTGATCGGATCGTTGCCGAAGGGGTCGAAGTTGTCACCGGCAACGCCATCGGCGGATCCGCCCTGGATCCAGTCATCGCCTTCACCGCCGCGCGCGAATTCATTCGCCTTGCTGCCGAGGATGAAGTCGTTGCCCAGGCCACCGCTGGAGTCGGCCGCGTCTTCGCCGGTGATGATGAAGTCCTGGCCGGCCTGGCCAAGGATCAGGTTGAGGCCGTTGCCGCCCTGGATGACATCGTTGCCGTCCTCGCCGTGGATGACGTCGTCGCCCCCCATGTCGGTGATGATGTCGTCACCGGTACCGCCAAAGAGTTGGTCGTTGCCGTAGCCGCCATCGATCCGGTCGTTACCGGCATCGCCGTAGACCGTGTCGTCGTCCGAGTCACCGGCAATGAGGATGTCGTTGCCGGCCGTACCGCCCAGCACGACCGTATCGGCGCCGGTGTAGTGCAGGTAGTTGGTGTCCGGGCCCGTCGTGGCGGGATTGTCGCGGATCACCAGCGGCGTGAGGAAGTCAGTGCGCGGTGAGCCAATCGGGTGGTCCGATGGACCAAAGGGATCGGCACTGGCCGGCAGATCGTCGACGGTGCCGACAATGCCGTCGGGTCCGGCAATCACACTGGGGTTGTACTGGTTCGCCTGGTTGACCTCCAGAATGTAGGCCGGCGTCAGGAAGACCCTGGCCGAAAGGTGTGTGGCATCGGTATTGGCCATCACCAGCGCGGCGAACGTGTTGTTCTCAAGCTCGGCGCCAAAGTCCATCGAGGCGGTGCGCTCCAGGTAGTAGAAGCGGTCACCGTCCTGGAGTTTCTCCATCTGGTTCTCGAAGACGAAGTTGAAGGTCGAGCCGAGCATGCCGCCAAAGGGCATCTTCTCCTCGGCCAAGCCACCAACCCAGAAGTCGACCGCATCCAGGCCGGTGATGGTCACATCGTCTGCCGTGTGCAAAACGCCGTCCGTACCCGCGGTGCTGGTCCAGGCGCCGGTGCTGTTGAGGAAGTCGATGCGATCGGCCGGCGCACCCGCACCGCCGAGCACCAGGAGCGAAGCCGCCGCGCGCTTGTCCGCCAGCGTGATGGCGTCGGTAATGCTCGAATGGGTGCCGTAGGCAGCGATGAAGTTGATCAGCGATTCCGGGTGCTTTATGTGCTGCACGAAATCAGCCCAGCTCGTGTAGGGCTTGAGCTCAGCGTCGCCGGTGGGCCCATAGAACTCCCGCCGCGCAGCGTTCAGGGACGGAACGCCGGTATCGCGGCCACGCGCCAGGTTGATGGCAGGAAGATCGAGCGGCAGGCCCAACAGGTTGTTGCGCAGGGCTTCGGTGACGAACTCGTCGATCTCGTTGCCCACCTGGCGGGTCACGCCGCGCACGATGGCACCGGCCGCCTCTTCCGGAGTGGGGCCGCTGCCCGCGAACTCGAGCGGGTTGAGGAAGGCCTGGATCAGCCCGATATCGCTCGAGGCAAAGTTCGGATCAAGCCGGTCGACCTGCTCCAGCAGCATCGAGTGCCCGAAGCGATAGACGGTGTGTGCGAACTCGGCAACGATGCTCGGATCGATCGCAGTGTCGTACACCTGGCCCGGGGCGAAGAAGGGATCGACCATCGGCTGGATGGTCCGGGCGAACTCCTCGAACACCAGGTGCTGGTACTGCATTTCGGTGCCGAACTTCGCCGTCTGGAACAGGCGCTCGCCGTTCCAGTCCAGGGTCGAGGTGTCGGCCGGAACGGCAGTGACGGGCGTCAGCAGCCACTCGTTCAGGAACGACACATCGCCGCTTGCCGCTGTCGCCAGGACCACCGCCTTGGTGTGATCGACCAGGCGGTTGTGCTCATGGTGGAAGATGGAGTGGACGGTGGTCAGGCCGATGTTCTCGTTCACCCGGCCGTCGCCGGCGATGTAGTGCGCGTCCAGCAGTTCGTTGTCGTAGAAGCCCGGCGCAGGTGTACCGCCAACGACATTGTCGGCATCGGGCAGGAGTGCCGCACCGGTCTGGTCGTCCACCGGAACGGCGGTGTGCGCAATGTCGTTGAGGAAAGCATGGCCAGTGCGCGCGGCGTTGGCCAGGCTGATGGGCGCTGCCGGATTGCCTTCAACGAGCACATCGTCGGCCGTGCCGGCAATGCCGTCCGGGCCCAACATCACCACCTGAGGGAAACCGTTCGGCCCCTTGATGAAATTACCGTAGGCGTCGGTCGCCAGCAGCGGCACGTTGTCGAAATCGGCATCGGTGAGATTGATGCCGAGCAGATCATGGGCTTGCGCCTTGACCACCTTCCAGGTGGCCATGCCGCCGATCTGGACGTCGTCGGCAGAGCCGAACACGCCATCGGCGCCCAGATCACGATTTTCGATCAACTTGCCGGTGGCCACCGGATCGCCCGCTGCATTGAGCTCATAGGCACGCAGGAACACCTGGTGCGAAGGATGCGAGCTGTAGGTCTGGTTCTGGTCGACAAACGGCGAGGTGGTGTTGGTGTTCTCGTGGATGTCGTCGGCCGTGCCCAGGAGGCCATCGGGGCCGGGCTGATTGGTGGCGCGCGTCAGCACCATGAAGTTGGTCGGGCTACCGGGCACGAACAGCGGGTCATCCGGCTGCAGTGGAATGAACACGGTGCCCGAACCGCCCTTGGTGACGAGGTCCAGGCCATGGTCGAAAAACTGGCCGAAGAAGGTCATCCATTGGTTGAAGGGCGCGGTCAGGCCCGCGTCGGGACTCACGTTCGGGTCGAAGAAGGTCTCGAATGTCGAGCCGTCGGTGCGGGTTCCGGTCACCACCTGCGCACCGGCCTTGAGGACATCGTCAACCGTGCCGAGGATGCCATCCAGGCCAGGGTCGAAGGTGGCCGCGACCGCCGCCGGGTTGTTGGCGGTCTGGTCGACGATCAGGTTGCTGATGGTGCGCGGTTGCGAGTCGATCACCAGGCCGCTGGTCTGGGTGTAACTCGTGCCGGCGTCGGCCGGACGCAAGTCCGGCGTGGTCAGGCGCGGGAATACGTTATCGGCGGCACCGTACTCGGGATGGAGCAGGTTGTTGTCCGTCCCTTCGACCGTGCGCAAACCGTAGGGCACGCGTATGTTCGGCAGCAGAGACACCAGGTTCTCACCGGCCGCGTGGTGTTCGGCTATCTTGATCTGGTCAAGGATGAACGACAGGTCCGATTGCGTGTAACGCACACCGTTGCTGGGGGCAGAGGTCTGCGGATCGATCAGCGAAGGCGCTGGTGCGGGGGCTGGCGCCGCGGCCACTACTGCCGTAGTCGGTGCCGAGAATACCTGCTCGGTCACGCCATGATCGTCCGCGTAAATGCCTTTGACGCGTACAGCCAGACCGGCAAGATCCGACGTCACCGTGAGCGTGGGCGCGTCCGCCCTGGTAAACCCGAGACCGATGCGACCTGGCCCGAGGATGATGTCCTCGAAGACGCCCGAACCCGGTGTCGCTTCAAACTGCCATATGTAACTGATGGAGTTGTGGATCGCCCCGCCCGCGTTGTCACCATCGGTGATGCCTGCCGCCGACACGGTCAGCGTCTGGCCAACGGTCGGCGCGGTGTTATCCACCGTCAGTGCGCCCACCGGCTCAGCGTTGAGTCCGGGCACGAGGACCATCGACTGATCGGAGAACTGCAGCCGTTCGATGTGGGTGAGACGGTCGGTTTCTTCCTTGCCGACATTGTCGGTCACGCTGACGATGTCGTCGCTAAAATCGAGCGCCGTGCCGTTATCGTTGACGGTGACTGTGTAGTTCGCCAGCGGGCCCATGAAGTTGACGGTATCGAAGCCGCCCACACCCGACAGGATCTCACGCACGGCGACGAGTTGCCCCGGATTGTAAGTGCCGTTCAACATCAGCGGGATCATCGGCGTCATGCTGTCGAAGCTGGCGATCTGCGGCCCGGTGCCATCCAGATTCTGATGCACGCTGATGCGCACGTTGAGCCACTTGTCGCCGTCGATGAGGTCACTGCCGCCACGGCCTTCGATGATGTCGCTGCCATCGCCGCCGAGGATGATGTTGCCCGCGCCGAACTGATCGTCGGCCGTGCCCCCGACACCGTCGGCACCGAAACCGGCGCTGCCGACAAAGTCCCGCAGGCCGCTGACAAGATCGAAGTTGGTGAGGATGCTGCCCCTGGCCGTGATGTTGGCGATGATGGCCGCGTTTTGTTCATCGCCGCGCAGGAAGTCGGAGAAGGCCGAGCCCGACAGGCCCTCCACTTCCGCGAAGCGGTCATAGACCGCATCGGGCGATTGCCCCACTGCGCCCACGATATCGCCTGTCGCATTGGGCACCGGGTGATACGGACTGAAGAAGGGAACGACCATGTCGACGGTCACGCCGTACTTGTCATTCTTGTAGGTGGTCCAGTCGAACCCGGACATGCCGTCCATCTTGTCCTGGGCATCGCTGGCGACGAAGGTGTCGTCGCCACCTTCACCGATCATTTCATCGAATCCGCCGGTGCCGATGAAGATGTCGTTGCCGGGCACATCGTCGGTCAATGTCGGGCTCGCGTTGTCGCCGGGCGCACCGTCCTGGGTGCCGCCCTCGATCCAGTCGTCGCCTTCATTGCCGGTCGGCGCCAGGTTGACCTTGGCGCCGAGAATGAAATCGTCGCCCGCGCCGGCGAAGGTCATCGTGATGTCTTCGGTGGTGATGATGAAGTCTTTGCCCGCGCCGCCGAACACCAGATTGTTGCCGGCGAGGGTCGAGTTACCGGCCTGGATGACGTCGTTGCCGTCTTCGCCGCGAATGACGTCGTCACCGCCGATGTCGGTGATGATGTCGTCACCGGCGCCGCCAAAGAGGTTGTCGTTGCCGTAGCCGCCGTCGATCCGGTCGTTGCCGGCGTCGCCATAGACGGTGTCGTCGTCCGAGTCACCGGCAATGAGGATGTCGTTGCCCGCCGTGCCGCCAAGCACGACCGTGTCGCCGCCGGTGTAGTGCAGGTAGTTGGTATCCGGGCCCACAGTGTCGGGGTTGTCGCGGATCACCAGCGGCGTGAAATGGTCAATCCGTGGTGAGCCGATCGGATGGTCCGACGGGCCAAAGGGGTCGGCATTGGCGGGCAGATCGTCGGCCGTGCCGACGATACCGTCCGGACCGGCCACCACACTCGGGTTGAATTGCTGCGTCTGGTCGACCTCCAGGGTGAAGGCCGGTGTCTGGAATATGTTGGCCGCCAGGTGTGTGGCGTCGCTGTTGAGCATCACCAGATTGGCGAACGAATTGTTCTCCAGCTCAGTGCCGAAGTTGAGTCCTGCGGTGCGGGCCAGATAGTACAGGCGGTCGCCATTCTGCAGGTTCTCCAACTGGGTTTCGAAGACGAAGTTGAAGCTCGAACCCAGCAGGCCGCCAAAGGGCATTTTCTCTTCGGCCAGGCCACCGATCCAGAAGTCGATGGCGTCCAGGCCGGTGGTGGTCACGTCATCTGCGGTGTGCAGAATGCCGTCCGCACCGGCGTTGCTGGCCCAGGCACCCGTACTGTTCAGGAAGTCCAGGCGATCGGCCGGGGCCGTGGCGCTGCCGAGCACCAGGTCCGCCGCCGCGGCGCGCTTGTCCGCCAGCGTCGTAGCGCCAGTGATGGTTGAATGCGTACCGTAGGCGGCGATGAAATTGATCAGCGATTCCGGGTGCTTCATGTGCTGCACGAAATCGGCCCAGCTCGTGTAGGGGGTCAACTGGCTGTCGCCGGTCATGTGGTAGAACTCGCGCCGCGCTGCGTTCAGCGACGGGATGCCGGTTTCGCGGCCGCGCGCCAGGTTGAGTGCGGCAAGGTCGAGCGGCAGGCCGACCAGGTTGTTGCGCAGAGCGTCAGTGACAAACTCGTCGATCTCGTTGCCGACCTGCCGTGTGACACCGCGCACGATGGCGCCTGCCGCCTGCTCAGGGGTCGGGCCGCTGTCAGCAAACGCCAGAGGGTTGAGGAAGGCCGCGATCAGGCCGGTCTGTTGATTGCCCGGGTCAACCGGATTGCCGTCGCCGACGACGTTGAAGTTGGGGTCGAAACGATCGACCGTCTCCAGCAGCATCGAATGGCCGAAGCGAAAGACCGTGTGGGCGAACTCGGCGACGATCGCCGGATTGACCGTGGTGTCGTTGCCCATGGGGGCCAGGAACACGTCCACTTGCGGCTGGATGGTGCGCGCGAACTCCTCGAACACCAGGTGCTGGTACTGCATCTCGGTGCCGAACTTGGCGGCCTGGAACAACCGCTCGCCGTTCCAGCGCAGGCCCGCGATGTCGGCCGGCGTCACGGGCAGCGCTGTCAGTTGGGCGTCGGGCATCAGCCACTTGTTCAGGAAATCAAGATCGGCGGAAGCCAGCACCGTCTCCTTGGTCTGCTCAACCAGCCGGTTGTGCTCGCTGTGGAAAATGGAATGCACAGTGGTCAGGCCGATGTTCTCGTTAACGCGGCCATCACCGGCGATGTAGTGCTTGTCGAGCAGCTCGTTGTCGTAGGTGCCCGGTGCTTGCGGGCCGCCGATGACGGTGTCCGCGTCAGCCGTCAGGCCGCCGGTGGGGTCGGCGCTGTGGGCGATGTCGATGAGGAACTGGTGGCCGGTGCGAACGGCGTTCGCCAGGCTGATCGGCGCGGCCCGGTTACCCTCGACGAGCACGTCATCGGCAGTGCCGGCGATGCCGTCCACGCCCTTCATCACGACTTGGGGGAGACCGTTGGGGCCCTTGATGAAGTTGCCGTAGGCATCGGTCGCCAGCAGCGGTACATCGAACACGTCCGCATCGGTCAAGTTGATGCCGAGCAGATCACGGGCCTGGGCCTTGACGACTGCCCAGGTGGCCATGCCGCCGATTTCGACGTCATCGGCCGTACCGAAATGCCCATCAATGCCCAGGTCACGATTGGTGATCAGCTTGCCGGTGGCGACCGGATCACCGGCGGCATTGAGCTCATAGGCGCGCAGGAACACCTGGTGCGAGGGATGCGAGCTGTAGGTCTGGTTCTGGTCGACAAACGGCGAGGTGGTATTGCTCTGCTCGTGGATGTCATCGGCGGTGCCCAGGATGCCGTCGGGACCGGGCAGATTGGTGGCGCGCGTCAGCACCATGAAGTTGGTCGGGCTGCCCGGCACGAAAAGCGGGTCATCCGGCTGCAGCGGAATGAACACGGTACCGCTGCCGCCCTTGGTCACGAGGTCAAGGCCATGGTCGAAGAACTGGCCAAAGAACGTCATCCACTGGTTGAACGGCACGGTCAGGCCCGCGTCCGGCGTGATGTTGGGGATCTGGAAGACGGAAATGTCGTCGGCGGTGCCGAACAGGCCATCCAGACCGGGGCTGGTGACGACCTGTGAATCCGGATTGGCCGCTGCGGCCGCGACCGCCGCCGGATTGTTGGCGGTCTGGTCAACGATCAGGTTGCTGATGGTGCGCGGCTGCGAGTCGAAGACGGCACCGCTGGTCTGCAGGTAGGAGGTCGGCGTGGTTCCGCCAGGGTCGGCGGGCCCGAAGAAGCCGGCCGGCTGGACCTGCGCGGTATTGAACACCGGCGTCGTCATGCGCGGGAAGAAGTTGTCGGCGGCACCGAACTGGATATCGGCCAGGTTGTTGTAGATGCCGGAGACGGTGCGCAGGCCGAAGGGGACTTCTACGTTCGGCAGCATGTCAATCAGACTCTCGCCTGCTGCATGCCGTTCGGAGATGAAGATCTGTTCGAGAATGAACTCGAGATCGGACTTGATGAAGCTGGCCATGGCTGTTTCCTCGATGCTTGGCAATCAGGAAACCACACGCATAAAACACCGCTGTAAACGCGTGGTTTAGTGCTGAATCCCATAAACAAAAATCGAAAATTGCACGACGGGACCTGGTACCACGGCCGCACCGAACCCTTGCCCGATTGCGTGCAATCAGCAGTGCTCGACTGAGGATTGATTCCCCGTGACAACCGTATCTACAGGCGGGTATTGCGCCTCAAGGAGGCGATGGCCCATGAACGCAGGTTGAATAGAAGGTGTGACTTGCTAATGGCCCCGTCACGTATCGGGGTTTTATGCATCTGTCCATGGCGCACTCTCAGGCATAGGGGGCTTGTCACAGTTGCCACACATCCAGCGATCAGAGTCCGGGACTTCCTGAGGGGTGATGGCACGGTTCTGCGTCCATGCGGCTTCGTCAACAAGCCTTTTATCCATGAGAAAACTGGCATCGACTACGAATTGACTAGTATGTATTGGAGAGTGGTTGCTTACGCTTGGTGGAGGCGTCAGGAAATCATTCAAACCATTGGTTTGGTTCTGATTGAGCGGAGCACTATTGGTAATAACCCCCGGCTGTTGTGGCCGGAAGTAACGATTACCCAGTCTATTTGAGAGTCTTTTTAAAATACTCATCGCGCCTCTCGCCCTCAACCTCAAACACCAGTTTTACACTCCATTGAAAATGAGTATTGAAGGGCTACCCGGATGTGTACAGAGACGAAAGGCCAGCCAAATTCCGAGACCTTGGTCAACGAGTCGGATCAGACCTTGGTCGAGTCGGACACTGGCCTAAAGTCCCATGGCGCAGGCCCCGGGGGACCGGAAACCCGTGTGAAATTGCGCCATTTGAGCCGCTCAACCCAGTTCGTAATCTGCGCCACAATCATTCTGGGCCTGACCATGACGTTCGTTGGAAACCTCGTCAGCCAGAGCATCGAAGATGCAACGGTTCAAACGGCGGCAGAGACGGGCGCGCGTTATATGCAGAACTTTCTCGAACCTTTCGTCCAGGGATTAACCAATGCAAAGGAACTCCCCGATGAAACCATTCAGACCATTGACCACCTGCTGTCCAGCACCTCGCTCAGTACACATGTTGTTTCGGTGAAGATCTGGTTGCCGGACGGCACTATTGTCTACAGCACCGACAAATCCACGGTCCAGAAAACGTTTCCGACAGCGGAGATATCACAGGCACTGACTGGCAAGATCCATACAGAGTTCGACAATGATCTTGGAAATCATACGGTGGATGATATTGAGGATGCCTTTGAGCGAAGCCTGAATATTCCGCTCTATGAAATATTTGCTCCACTGCGCGAAGCGGATACTGGAAAGATTGTTGCGGTGGGTGAGTTCTACGAAACTGCGCAGGCGTTACAGCGCGAAATCAGTAACGTTCGAAAAAAAGTATGGGCGATTGTTGGAACAGCAACGACAGCCATGATTTTACTGTTGTTTTTTATCGTTCGGCGTGGCGACAAGATAATAAAGCAGCATGAAACAGCACTTAGATGGCGAATGGATGAACAAGCCAGGTTGCACTCAAACAATGCCGCCCTTCAGCGCAAAGTCACTAAAGCCAATCGCGAGTTCTCCAGAATCAATGAACTCACTCTGCGGCGGATCGGGGCAGATCTGCATGATGGTCCTGCCCAACTGTTGGCACTTATTCTCCTTCGCCTTGAAGAACTCGAAGGTTCGCAAGGCGTCTCGGATGTAGAAGCCCTGGAAATGATCAGGCGTGCCGGCGAGGATGCTTTAAACGAAGTGCGGGAAATTTCACTTGGCCTGGCACTCCCGGAAGTCAATGACCTGACCCTGCACGATGCCCTGGTATTGCTGGCCGAGCGGCACGAAGAGCGAACCGAGACGCGAGTCGATCTGCAGCTTGATACGCTTGCGGACGATGTACCGATAGCGCTTAAAATTGGTATTTACCGCTTCGCCCAGGAAGCTTTGAACAATGCCTATGTTCACGCCGGGGGAAAAGGCCAAAAACTCAGCGCCTCATACTCTGAAGGACTGCTGGAAGTGCAAGTCGAGGATGCGGGAGTGGGTATTTCAACCGAGAAACCGAGCGTGCCAGGTCGAGGTAGAACTCGGCTGGGCCTTGTCGGCATGCGCTATCGCGTCGAATCCCTCGGCGGCGTATTCAGCATTGAATCGGCTCCCGATGCCGGAACCAAGGCCAGGGCGCAGTTCAAAATCTGATAACCCGTACCAGAATGATCGTTGCGCCCAAGTCACCGCAGCGCTTATGGCTCGTTATTCGGCTTCCTGTTGTCATTCCAGTCGCGGCGTTGAAGAGCACCACACAGGCTGGATATATGGTCACTCTCCCAATGCCGCATCACTGCAGCCACCGCCTGCGTCCGGTTACGAACCCGCAGCTTGTACATGACATTTGTCATGTAGTGCTTGATGGTCTTCTCGCAGAGCTCAAGCTTGATAGCCACCTCGCGGTTGGTCAGGCCCTTCGATACCTCCCGGATAACCTGTTCTTCGCGATGGGTCAGTTCGACCTTTTGCTTGTCACCCGCGTGCTTTCTGATATTGCTTAACAGCCTGCCGGCAAGTTTAGGGGTAATGAAGGTTTCACCCCCGGCAACATTTCTGATGGCTTGCACAAGCTCAAGACCGCTGATGCCTTTCAACGCATATCCCTGCGCGCCCGCTTCGAGGGCGGAACAGGCGTCCTCGATGGACTCCGATACCGTCAGCATCAATACTTTAACTGCCGGCGAAGACGCCGAGATCGCTCGCACGGCAGCAAAGCTGTCGCCCGGCATATTGACATCCATCAGCAAAACATTCGGAGCAAAACGAGCGGCAATTTCCATGGCATCATCGGCAGACCCGCCCTGCTCGACCACCTGAAAGTCAGCTATTTTCTTCAGCGCCATTGTGACCCCATCCCTTAACAGTGGGTGATCGTCAACAATGCCAATCTTGATCACGGGACTCGTAAGAAGCTCCTCATGAGAAGCGACGGAGCTCAAAGTTGGTGTCGCGTGTTTCATTTTTCACCCCTTGCGTCCGGCCAAATCCGACAAGTCCTGCCGTCTCCATGATGTCCGGGACGACGGCTGTTGCGGGTGTCCGGGATGGTGCAACAAATGAGCCATTACCCTGGTGCGAAGAAAAAGCTCAGATTAATGAACAGGGTGTTTCAGAATGTTTCATTCGAGAGAAAGCGTGAGGGGGGAATATTCCTCAACTTTGGTGGTAACCGACCGGTTGGGTGGGTGTAATGCCCCATTTATGGAGAAACTGGCGCCCTGTTGCACCGGCCGCTTTTACCAGGGTCTGCTTACCCTCGCAGCCTGGCGGACTTCGCTGATCCGGCTTGATGCAATGCTACGGGACGGCATCCATGGCGGTGACGGACGGCCTGTTGCAGGCCGTCGTTTTACAGCGCTGGTGGATCAGGGTTTACGCGCAATGATCACCTGGCTCTTGGCTACCACCGCATCCAGCGCCTGCTTGATCTGTGTACCCCGGGGCGACGCCAGGATCGCCTGCCAGGTGTCCGCCCAGTGATTGAGCAACGGATGGTCCGGGTTGCTGAAGTCGACCTTGGCTTCCCAGAACAGCAGCATCCACATCGACCAGTAGAATCCGTACTGGCTGTGGCTGATCACTTCCAGGCCGGCATCGCTGACCATGGCCTTGAACTGCGCTTCGCTGATGATGCGAATGTGGTTGGGCTTCTGGAAATACTCGGCCGCCGCGATGTCTTTCTGCAGGTCTTCAGAGCTGGGGTGCGGGACGCTCAGCAGATACAGCGCGCCCGGTTTACCCACTCGCACCAGTTCAGCAAGGAACTGGGCCGGATCGTCCACATGCTCGATGACCTCGGTCGACACCACCCGCGTGGCGGTCGCATCGGCAATCGGCAGCGGGTTGCAGTCGGTGACGTGGCATTCGACGTCACGGGCCGGTGTATCGCTCAGGCGCTGGCGGGTCGCTTCAACCTTGGCCGCGTCGATATCGGCGATGATGATCTTCGCCCCGCGCATCCCGCAGAAATGCACGTTGCCGCCGTCGCCACAGCCCACATCCAGCAGTGTGTCCTCGGGGGTCACCGGGAAACCGCTGAACAGTTCGCCGGTCTGCTGATTGAACCAGCCGCTGAGCATGGCGTCGTGCAGGCCGAGCATATAGGGGTCGACCTTCTCCGCCACGGGTGGCGCAGGCGCAATCTCTGGCTGCACCGGCGCGGGGGTGCCCGCCGTGAGTTTCTTCAAAAGGCTCAGCATGAGGTGGCTCCAGAGGATGAGACGGCTGTTCGGGAGGTGTCCAGGCGTTTGACCAGCGAGGCGCCGCGGTTGCGCATGGGCATTTCAATGAAGCGATAGTTGAGTTCGCTCAGCAGCACGATCAGGCCGCCAGCCATCAGCAACATCAGTATCGGATGGCCAGCCGGACTGGGCAGCCCGGCAGCCTGTAAACGGAAAATGAATTCACGTACCAGCAAGTAGGCCGGGATATGGATCAGGTAAATCCCGTAGGAACGGCTGCCGACCCACGTCATCAGGTGCTTGAACACGCCGCGCGGCCACAGGTAATCGCGGTTGTAGGAAGCGATCCAGACCAGCACGGCGCACAGCACCGCGATCACACCAATCCGGTAATGGGTGAAGGTAAAGCGATCCGTTGCCATGAAGCCGAGCAGCAGCGACACCGCGATCAGTGCGGCGACACCGGCCCATGGACGACGCAGGAATGTGGGCTCCCAGCGCAGGTACGACGGTTGCGTACTCCACATCGCCAACAGCACGCCAAGGGCCAGCGCGTCAGTGCGCACCACCATCAGGATCGGCGTGCGCAAGGTGAACAACTGCACCGCAACCAGCGCCAGCAAAAGCCACACAAGGTGTTTGCGAAACAGCACGATCATCAGCGGGAACAGCAGGTAGAACTGCTCTTCCAGCGACAGGCTCCAGTACACGAAACTGGTGCCGTACTCGTAGCGATAAAAACTGTCGGCAAAGCGGAAATTGGCGTACTGCGCGACGCCGGCCAGGGTCGCCTGAAGGTTCGCGTGCAGGGTGCCGAAGGCGCCTGAGCGGTTGAGAAAAAGACACGCCAGCAACATCAGCGCCAGCCACAACCAGGCCGACGGCAGCAATCGAAAGGCCCGGCGCAACCAGAAATTGCGCGTCTGTTGCCAATACTCCTGACGCGTTGTGCAGCGGCGCATGGCCGGGATCAGGCTGCGGGCAATGACAAAGCCCGAGATCGCGAAAAACAGGTCCACGCCCCACCACGGCTGGCCGTACAGGGTGATGGTCTGCAGCAAAGGCACAGCCGCCGCGAACAGGCTGTCCTGCAGGTGGTGAAACAGCACGCCAAGCACCGCAATGCCGCGCAACAACTCGATGTCCATGATCCGTTTTTCGTTGCTCATGCGCCCTCCTGGAGATGAGGTTTTCGAGCAATGATCACCTGACTCTTGGGCATGAACCGGTCCAGCATCTGCTTGATCGCCAACCCGTCGGGCTGGGCCAGCAAGTCCTGCCAGGTTTTCGCCCAGCTCTCCATCAGCGGCGGGTACGGCGCCTGGATCCGGTCGCGAACCGCCCCCCCCAGGTCGCGCCCGGCGGCCCGTTCACTGGCCCAGAAAAAAATCATGCCCATGACCCAGAAAAACCCGGTGGCCTGGCGATGCTCGATGACCAGGCCCGCGTCCTCCACCAGCGCGGCAAACCGCTCGGGGGTGAAAATCTGCACATGATTGGGCGATTGAAAGTAGCTGGCCGGGGCGATGCCTTTCTGCAAATGCTCGCCCACCGGCGACGGTACGCTCAGCAGGTACTGCGCGCCGGGGCGGCCCATGCGCACCAGTTCGGCCATGAAGGGTTCCGGCTGGTCGATATGCTCGAGCACTTCCATGCACACGACTTTGCTCGCGCAACCATCGGCCAACGGTAGCGGCAGGCTGTTGCTGACCAAACCGAGATTCGCTTTATCCGACTGCGCTTGCACTTGCCGCGCCAGGTCGCGGACCTTGTCATGTTCACTGTCGGTGAAGATCACCGAAGCGCCCTGGCGGATCGCAAACAAGGTCGCCACGCCTTCGCCGCAACCGACATCCAGCAAGGTGTCGTCGGCGGTGATGGCAAACCCTTTGAGCAGTTCGCCGCTGTCGCCCAGAAACCAGCCGTCGAGCAGGGCATCGTACAAACCGATGTCCCTGGGCGAGACTCGTGTTTCGGGTGCGGCGACCACCACCGGCGCGGGACGCAACTTCGCAAGCAGGCGCCGGATCATGTGCCCGACGCTTGTGCGCAGTTTGCTTTACGCCGTTGCAGCAACTGCTCGAACACGGCTTTCAGGCGCTGCTCGGCAACGGCCTGGCTGCAGAATCCCTGCAGGCTGCGCACGGCATGGGCCGACATCCGTTGATAGCGCTCGACGTTCTGTCTGGCAACGTCATGGCTGGCGGAAAAAGCCGTGCACAGCGAGTCCCAGTCCGTGACGTAGCGCAGGGTACGATAGGCTGCGCGAGGATCGTGGGGCCAGGAGGTCAGTTCGTCGGTGCTGTCGACGATAAACGCGTTGTCACGGTCGATGTAGTCGGCCATGGCGGTGTTCAGCGGCGCAATCGCCGGCTTGCCGCAGGACATGAACTCCATCAACGGCAGGCATTGCCCTTCGCCGTAGGAGCAGTTGACGACGTAGCTGGTGGCCTCGACCAGGCGCTCGTAGTCGATGTCGGCCAGATAGCCGTGGATCAACACGATGCGGCACTGGTAGGACTGGTTCTTGTAGACGTGGTGCATCATGTCGGACAGTGCGTTGGCGATGTCATGGTGCGTGAGCTTGAGCACCAGGGTCGCGTCGGGCGTATCGCGAAAGGCGGTGCAGAACGCACTGATCATGTCCTTCCAGTTCTTGCGGCCGTCGTACGGATTGAACACCGAGGTGTAGACCACGCCCTCGAGCAACAGCTCGCAGTCGCGCGGCGGTTGATCGAAGGCGATTGGCGTGCCCTCGCGCAAACGCTCGGGGCCATAGGGGCGCAAGTCCGCCGTGCGACTGTCGATCAACAGCCCGCGCAGGTTCAGGCGCGTGGGGCCCACGACCGGACGCTTGTCCAGAAGCTCGCCGCGGGCGGCAAAACGGTCCCAGACGGGGGCCGCGATGGCGCTGATCGGGTAATCGCGGCCCATCACATCGTGCACGGCATTGACGGTGAAGCTGGAGTGGGTGATCGCCGTCCCGCAGGCGCCCAACACCATCCGCCAGTCATGCCGCGGTTCGCCCTGCCAACTCTCGGTGGGAATGGTGCTGAACTCCCAGGCGAACACCGGAATCGTCGGGCACGCGTAGTGGACCGGCGTGCGATGCGGCGGGGAGAAGGACAGGAACACGCAGTCTTCGCCCCGGCTCAGGCAATCGAAATACAGCCGGTCGACCAGCTCGTCCGGGTTGCTGACCTCGATCACTTGCCCCAGCCGTTCGAGCACCGGGCGGAATTCCTTGAGGACGAAGTAATAGCTGTACTCGGGCCGCCCCAGGTTCTGCTGGATGTTGCTCTTGTTGGTTTCCGAATGAATGATGATCAGCACGATGCAGCCCCCGTTTCGGCAACCACCGGCACGACGTCACGGACCGATTCCTGTTTGAAGAACAGCGCCAGCCGCTGTTGTACCGGTGCGAAGCTGCAGTATTCGTGCATGCGTTCGCTGGCCGCGTCCGCCATGGCCTGCCAGGCGTCCGGCTGGTTTTTTGCCATGGCGTAGCTGTTCTCGTAAGCCGTTTTCAACGAGCCCCAATCCGGACGGTGGCGCAGGGTGCGATACAGGATTCGCGCGTCTTCCGGCCAGATCGTCGGTTCCTGGCTGGACTTGACGACGAAGGCCACGCGGTCGTCGATGTAGTCGCGCATCGCCGTGTGGTTCGGGGCGATCACCGGCCGCGCGCATGACATGAATTCCATCAGCGGCAGGCACAGGCCTTCGCAGCGTGAAGCGTTGACGTAGTAACTCGCCGCGCCATAGAGACGGGCGAACTGCTCGTCCTGCAGATAACCGTGCATGACCACCACGCGACAGGCGAAGGGCGAGAGTTGGGACAGCAAGGTGATGAGCTCGACGTAATAGGTCGACAGGTCGTTCTGGGTCATCTTCAACACGAGCGTGGCGTCCTCCACATCACGCAGCGCCCAGCAGAACGCGGTGATCAGGTGGTGCCAGTTCTTGCGGCCGTCATCAGGGTTGAACACGCTCACGTAGACGACGCCGTCGACCACGATTTCGACCGTTTGGCTGGTGTCGGGGAAAGCCGCTTGTGGATGCTCGTCCTGCGCGCCAGCTGCGCTGATGACGGGTTCATCCGGCACGGAGGGTGCGCTGACGACGGGTTCGATCGGCAACGGCTGAGGTCTGCGAAACCTGGCCAGCCATGGGCGAACGGCATCCGGCACCAGATCGCGAATGGCTTCGCGATACCACAACAGCACGTAATGCCTGGTGATGAAGAGGCGTCGCCG
The DNA here is from genome assembly GCF_058783925.1 of Pseudomonas sp. FW305-70. NCBI lineage: Bacteria > Pseudomonadati > Pseudomonadota > Gammaproteobacteria > Pseudomonadales > Pseudomonadaceae > Pseudomonas > Pseudomonas sp. FW305-70. The sequence goes on along the minus strand of NZ_JBYSYZ010000054.1, from coordinate 12,522 downwards.
CAGGGTCAACGGCGGCGCAGGTTGCGGTTGCGGTACGGGCTCCGGCTCAACGATTTCCACGGGTGGTTGCTCGATGATCGGCGCGATCAGGCCATCGGCGGACAACCCCATCGCGCGGCTGTCCAGGATGCAACCCTTGATCTGCAGCGTGGCACCGGCGTTCACCGACGTACCGGGGTATTGCTGGCGAATGTCGGCAAAGCGCTCCCACAATGGCGTCGGCAGCACCAGCACCGGGAAGTCGTCACCCAGGGTCCGGTGGATGGCTTCGGCGGTATGGGTGGACAAGGTGATCACCCGCCCCAGGCGTGCCAGTGTCCGGCTCCAGTCATGCCGTGGATCGTTGTCCCAGTGCTCGGCGGGAATGCTGTCGAACTCCCAGGCGACCACGCACACCATCGGACATTGCAAGTCAGTGGGGGTCTTGTGCGGTGGCGCGAACGAAATGAACAGGCAGTCCTGACCGGCCTGCTGCAACTGCCGGTACAGCGGATCGACTTCGGCGGCCGATGACACGACATGCACCGGTCCCAGGCTTTCGAACAGCGGTCGATACGCCTTGAGCACGAAGTAATAACTGTACTCGGGACGGCCGAGACTCTGGCTGATGGAGCTGTCGTTGACGTCGGAGTAAAGAATGAAATTCATGGCATCCCACGGTGACGCCGCCATCCCGGCAGCCTCACGCTATGACGGGGAGGACAGGGTTCGAGCCCGTGTTTACCGGCGCTCGCCCATCGTCTTCCTGCCCGTCTACGTTCTTGTTTTAGTGGTCAGTTTCTCGCAGTTTCGAAGCGACGCTGCCGAACCCCGGGTAATAGTGACGAGGGGCATTCTAAACACATCCATCGAGGGTTCGTGAACCGCCCGACGAGAATAAATCGGGCTACGCTGACGAGAACTGACCAGTCACGGTTGGACCTGTTGAAATTGCCGAGCAAATGGCACAGATTGGCTACCAAACAACTACAACAAACATTTCACCCGCCATTCGAGCGATCATGCCGCTCGCAAGTTTTTCCATGGAGTCTGTGGGAGATGGATGAAATGCATGACCAAGGGGTCGCTGTTTGAAAAAACGTCTGTTTGTCACGGGTCTGAGCGGATTCGTAGGACAACACATCCAATCGCGTTTGCAGGCTGATACCTCGGAATGGGAACTGCTGTCTGTTCCCGACCGCTACGATCTTGCTGCACCTTCGAGCCTCGAAGGCTTGTGGCCGCAAATGCCCGATGCAGTGATTCACCTGGCCGGCCAGACGTTCGTCCCGCAGGCCTTTCGTGATCCGGCCGGCACCCTGAATATCAATCTGCTGGGCACCCTGAACCTGCTGCAAGCCCTCAAGGCGCGCGGCTTCACCGGCACGTTTCTGTACGTCAGCTCCGGTGATGTCTATGGCCAGGTCGCTGAAGAGCATCTGCCCATCACTGAACTGCAGCCCCCCTGCCCGCGCAATCCCTATGCTGTGAGCAAACTGTCGGCAGAGTTCCTGAGTCTGCAATGGGGCCTGAGCGAAGGCTGGCCCGTACTGGTTGCCCGCCCGTTCAACCATATCGGCAGCGGGCAGAAAGACAGCTTCGTCATTGCCGGCGCCGCGCACCAGATCTGCCGGATCAAGCAAGGCCTGCAGGCACCACGACTGGAGGTCGGGGACGTCGACGTCACGCGCGACTTCCTTGATGTCGCGGACGTGGTCTCGGCCTACCTGGCCTTGCTGGAAAAAGGCACACCGGGGCAGGTCTACAACATTTGCTCGGGACGCGAGCAGAGCATTCGCAGTTTGATCGAACAATTGGCAGATCTTGCCCAGGTCGACCTGCAACTGGTCCAGGACCCTGCGCGACTTCGCCGCGCGGATCAGCGTCGGGTGTGTGGCAGCCCTGACAGACTGGCCCAGACCACCGGATGGAAGTCTGAAATCACAACACAACAATCCCTGCGGGCGATCCTGTCCGACTGGGAGAAGCGAGTACGACAAGTATGACTAAAAGTGCATTGATTACAGGTATCACCGGCCAGGATGGCGCCTATCTGGCCAAACTGCTGCTCGACAAGGGTTACAAGGTCCATGGCCTGGTTGCGCGCCGCAGCAGCGACTCGCGCTGGCGCCTGCGCGAGATGGGCGTCGAGGCGGACATCGTCTACCTGGATGGCGACATGGCCGATGCCTGTTCAGTGCAGCGTGCGGTGATCAAGTCAGCGCCGGACGAGGTCTACAACCTCGCCGCGCAAAGCTTCGTCGCGGCCTCCTGGGATCAACCGGTGACCACCGGCATCGTTGACGGCCTGGGCGTTACGCACTTGCTCGAAGCGATCCGCCAGTTCAGTCCGCACACGCGTTTCTATCAGGCGTCCACCAGCGAAATGTTCGGCCTGATCCAGGCCGAACAGCAGGACGAGAACACGCCGTTCTATCCGCGCAGCCCTTATGGCGTGGCCAAGCTGTATGGCCACTGGATTACCGTGAACTACCGCGAAAGCTTCAACCTGCACGCCAGCAGCGGGATTCTGTTCAACCATGAATCACCGCTGCGCGGCATCGAGTTCGTGACACGCAAAGTCACCGACGCCGCCGCCCGGATCAAACAGGGCAAACAGCAGGAACTGCGCCTGGGCAACATCGACGCCAAGCGCGACTGGGGCTTTGCCGGCGACTACGTCGAAGCCATGTGGCTGATGCTGCAACAGGACAAACCCGACGACTTCGTGGTGGCCACCGGCGTGACCACCACCGTGCGCGAGATGTGCCGGATCGCCTTCGATCATGTGGGCCTGAACTACCGCGACTACGTGAAGATCGACCCGGCGTTCTTCCGCCCGGCCGAAGTCGAAGTGCTGCTCGGCAACCCGGCCAAGGCCCAGCGTGTGCTGGGCTGGAAACCAAAAACCGACCTGGATGCCTTGATCCGCATGATGATGGATGCGGACATGAAACGCGTTGCCAAGGAGTAGGCCATGCTGATTCCCGTGATTCTCTCCGGCGGTGCCGGGACAAGGTTGTGGCCGGTGTCGCGTGAAGGCCATCCCAAGCCGTTCATGGCCTTGCCTGACGGCCAGTCGCTGCTGGGCAAGACCTATCGGCGTGCCGCAGAGTTGCTCGACGGCTGGGGCGATATCGTCACGGTGACCAACCGCGAGTACTACTTCCAGAGCAAGGATCACTTTCGGGACGCGCACCTTGGCCGTCATCGCGGGCACTTCCTGCTGGAACCGGCGGGGCGCAATACGGCGCCGGCGATTGCCGCCGCCGCCCTCTCCCTCCAGGCCCTGCATGGCGACGACGCGATCATGCTGGTCATGCCGGCCGACCATCTGATCGTCAATGTCGACGCGTTGAAGGACGCAGTCGAGCATGCCGTGACGCTGGCCAGGCGCGGTCACCTGGTGACCTTCGGTGTGGTGCCCAGCGCTCCGGAAACCGGTTTTGGCTACATTGAGGCCGGCACTTCACTGGACGACAAAGGCGCTGCCAGCGTGCGGCGCTTTGTCGAAAAGCCCGACCTGCAAACCGCGACGCATTACGTGGAAAGCGGCAACTTCCTGTGGAACTCCGGGATGTTCTGTTTCTCGGTCGCCACCCTGCTGGCCGAACTGCAAACCCACGCTCCCGATTTGCTGGAGCAGACGCAAACCTGCATGGCCGCCAGCGCGGCGGTGGAAAACGCCGGGAGCGTGCAACAGGAACTGTCACCGGCGCTGTTTGGCGAAATCATGGACATTTCCATCGACTACGCGTTGATGGAGCGCTCCGACAAAGTGGTCGTCGTGCCCGCCCGTTTCGACTGGAGCGACATCGGCTCCTGGGGCGCGGTGGCCGCGCTGGTACCGGCGGATGAGCAGAACAACCGTGCCGTCGGCGAGGCGATTTTCATCGACAGCCACAACAACTTTGTCCAGAGCGACAACCGTCTGGTAGCGACCGTGGGCGTGGATGACCTGATCATCGTCGACACCGCCGACGCGGTGCTGGTGGCCCACGCCGACCGCGCCCAGGATGTGCGCCGGGTGGCCAGGCAACTCAAGGACAAAGAGCACGAGGCCTACCGCCTGCATCGTACGGTCAGCCGGCCATGGGGTACCTACACCGTGCTCGAGGAAGGGCCGCGCTTCAAGATCAAACGTATCGTGGTCAAGCCCGGCGCCAAGCTGTCATTGCAGATGCACCACCATCGCAATGAACACTGGGTGGTGGTCGAAGGCATGGCCAAGGTCACCAACAACGGCACCGGCACGCACCTGGTGGCCAAGAACGAATCGACCTTCATTGCCGCCGGTCACAAGCATCGCCTGGAGAATCCCGGTGTGATCGACCTTGTGATCATCGAAGTGCAAAGCGGCGAATACCTGGGAGAGGACGATATCGTCCGCTTCGAAGACCAATATGGGCGGACGGTTTGAATGCTGCGTAATCTTTACCAATCCCTGTGGAGTTACCGGGGTTTCATCCTCGGCAGCGTCAAGCGGGAGTTTCAGGCGCGTTATCGCAACTCGCTGTTCGGTGCCTTGTGGACCGTGCTCAATCCGCTGTCGATGATCCTGGTCTACACGGTGATCTTTTCCACCATCATGCGCGCCCGCTTGCCGGGCGTGGATGACGGGTTGGCCTACAGTGTCTACCTGTGCGCCGGCCTGCTCACCTGGGGCCTGTTCGCCGAGATCACCACGCGCAGCCAGAGCATGTTCCTGGAAAACGCCAACCTGCTGAAGAAAATCAGCTTCCCGCGCATCTGCCTGCCGGTCATCGTGCTGCTCAATGCCGGAATCAATTTCGCGATCATCCTGGGCTTGTTCCTCGGCTTCCTGCTGATCAGCGGGCGGCTGCCCGGCATGGCGTTACTGGCGCTGGTGCCGTTGCTGATCCTGCAAGTGATGTTCGCCGCGGGGCTGGGGATGATCCTGGGTGTGCTCAACGTGTTCTTTCGCGACGTCGGGCAGTTTTTCGGCATCTGTCTGCAATTCTGGTTCTGGCTGACGCCGATCGTTTATCCGCTGTCGATCCTGCCGTCGGGTATCCAGAGCTTCATCGAACTGAACCCGATGACGGCACTGATGAACAGCTACCAGAACCTGTTTCTCTACAACCAATGGCCGAACTGGAGCTCGCTGGTGCCCTTGCTGGTGATCGGCCTGTTGTTCTGCGCAATGGCGCTGCGGCTGTTCCGCCAGCGTGTCGGTGAAATGGTGGACGAGCTCTGATGGGACATATACGTGTCAGTGGCCTGGGCAAGGCCTACAAGCAGTACCCCAATCGCTGGAGCCGACTGTTCGAATGGCTGGTGCCGTTTTCCCGCAACCGGCATCACCTGCACTGGGTGCTGCAAGGGGTCGATTTCGAGATTCAGCCGGGGGAAGCCGTGGGCATCGTCGGGGTCAACGGTGCCGGCAAAAGCACGCTGTTGAAGATGATCACCGGCACCACCCAGCCCACCTGCGGCGACATCCAGTTGCAAGGCCGCGTGGCCGCGCTGCTTGAACTGGGCATGGGTTTCCACCCGGACTTCACCGGCCGGCAGAACACCTTCATGGCCGGCCAGTTACTTGGCATGCAGGTGGAAGAAATCGAAGCGCTGATGCCGGAAATCGAGAGCTTCGCCGAAATCGGCGAGGCCATCGACCATCCGGTGCGCACCTATTCCAGCGGCATGCAGATGCGTCTGGCGTTCAGCGTGGCCACCGCGCGGCGGCCGGATATCCTGATCGTCGACGAAGCGCTGTCCGTGGGCGACGCCTACTTCCAGCACAAAAGCTTCGATCGCATCCGCAACTTCCGCAAGGCCGGCACCACGTTGCTGATCGTGTCCCATGACCGCTCCGCGATCCAGTCGATCTGCGACACCGCCATCCTCCTGGAAAACGGGCGCATGGCCATGCGCGGCAAGCCCGAAGAAGTGATGGACTACTACAACGCCATGCTCGCCCAGCGCGAGGGCCAGACGGTGCGCCAGGAGATGCTCGCCAACGGGCAGGTGCAAACCATTTCCGGGACAGGCGAAGCGGGCATTCTCAGCGTCCGCCTGCTTGACCCCAAGGGTCGTTCGGTGGAAGTGGCAGAAGTCGGTCAGGCGATGGTCCTCGAAGTGCAGGTCGAGGTGCGCCAGGACATCGAGCGGCTGATTCTCGGCTTCATGATCAAGGATCGCCTCGGCCAGCCCATGTATGGCATCAACACCCACCGGGTCGACAAAGCCCTCACCGACCTGAGTGCCGGCGAACGCATCACCTACCGTTTTGCCTTCGACATGCGCCTGGGCAAGGGCAACTATTCGGTGGCCCTGAGCCTGTCGCGCCTGGACTCGCACCTGGATCGCAATTTCGAATGGCGTGACTACGGGCTGGTCTTCCACGTGATCAACAATCGCCAGGAAGACTTTGTCGGTTGCTCCTGGCTCGAAGCGCAGACCAGTGTTACCCGCTCCAGCGAAAACCAGGTGGAAACCGTTGGGGTGACGCAATGACCCGACTGCTGGTGGAATGTACCTACGTTTTCGAACACCCCGATGCCAACTCGGGCATTCAGCGGGTCGTGCGCAATGTGATTCAGCAATTGCCAGCCGCGGATGCCCAGCGTGAATGCATTCCGGTGGTGATGATCAATGGCGCGTTGTTCGAGGTGAAAAGCCTGGCGCCCCTGCCGACCGTCAAAGTGGATCTGGTAAGCCTGCGGGTGAAGCTCGAACAGTTCGCCAATCAGTTCTGGCTGCGCCACCGCGCGCTGGAACGACGCCGCCCTTTCAGCCAATCGAAGTTCGCCCGCCGGGTGCTTTATGTCGGTTGCCGCCTCACCGCATTCGCCTGCCTGAGCCTGCCGATGCGCCTGCTGGACCGGGTACTCAAGGGCAAGCCGGTTCCCGAGCGCTGCGTGCCATTGCAACATCGCGCAGGCGACCAGTTGGTGCTGCTGGACTCGTCCTGGCACGCCAACTTTTTCCCCCTGGCCGAGCAACTCAAGCGTGACGGGGTCGGCATCGTGTCGGTGATCTACGACCTGATTCCCCTGACCCACCCGCAATTCTGCGACGCCGGGCTGGTGAAGGTGTTCAACGAATGGTTCGACTGGATCGCCCGCACCGCCGATGGCTATGTGGCAATCTCGACCACCATCCGCGACCAGGTGCGCCAGGAGATGAGCCGCAGGATCGGCACCGCGCAGGTCCAGCAACGCTGGTTCGACTACTTTCACCTCGGCTCCGAACTCGACCTGAGCGACGCCCGCTCCGCCGTCGACCCGGGGTTGCTGCAGATGTTCAAGTCGGCGGACCCTGTATTCCTGATGGTCAGCACCATCGAGCCGCGCAAGAACCATGCGTATCTGCTCGACGCGTTCGAGCGCGCCTGGGCGGCCGGGTCCAGGGCCCGGTTGTGCATCGTCGGCAAGATCGGCTGGAAGTGCGAGGCGCTGATCGAGCGTATCCGCCAGCATCCAGCGTTGAACCAGCGCCTGTTCATGTTCAATACGCTCTCGGACAAGAGCCTGGAACACGCCTATTCCCACGCGACCTCGCTGGTGTTCCCGTCCTACGTCGAAGGGTTCGGGTTGCCGCTGGTGGAAGCCATGCAGCGTGGCCTGCCGGCAATGGCCAGCGACATCCCGGTGTTTCGCGAAATCGGTGGCGAGTACATGGCGTACTTCGACCTCGACGATCCGCAGAACCTGGCCGATCTGGTCATCGACATGGAAACGAGCGGCGCATTTCCCGCGCCCCTCAACCTGGAAAACTGGCGCTGGCTGAGCTGGCGCGAGGCGAGTGCGCAACTGGTCGATCGCATCCAGCGCAACCTGCACAGCGATGCGAAGGTGCCTGAGAGTCAGCATGCGAATTGCCCTTAACGCCCGCATCCTCCAGGCCCCGCGCACGGGCATCGGCCACTACGTCGCCGAACTGGCGACGGCCCTGGCCCGCGAACCGGACGTCGAGTTGACGTTGTTCCATGGCTGGGGCTGGAGTTCGGTCCTGCCCGAGGCGGCGATGCCCGGTTACTCGCGCTTGACGCCATTGCTGCGACAGATCCCGGGGGCCTATCAGGCGCGGCGCTGGCTGGAACAGAAGCGCTTCGACCAGCGCCCCGCCCAGTCCATCGATCTGTATCACGAGCCGAGCCTGTGGCCGCTGTCGTTCAACGGCCCGACCATCATCACGCTGCATGACCTCACCCACCTGCACTATCCCGACACCCAACCTCCGGCCCGTCTGCGCGAAATCGAGCGACGACTGGCCGACGGCGTACAACGGGCGCGGCTGATTCTGACAGACTCGCAGCACATCGCCGATGAAGCGCAGGCCTGGTTCGCACTGCCGGCCGAGCGCTTCGTGGTGGCACCGCTGGGTGTGGCCGCGCGATTCCACCCGCGTGAACCCGAGGCCATCGATCGCGTCCTCAAAACCCACGGCGTCGAGACGCGGGAGTATTTTCTCTGCGTCGGCACCCTGGAGCCGCGCAAGAACCTGACCCAGGCCCTGCGCGCCCATGCGCTACTGCCGGAAACCGTGCGCCAGCGTTTTCCCTTGCTGATCGCCGGTATGGCCGGCTGGCAGCGTCAGCAGTTCAATGACGAGTTGCGTACGGCCCTCGCCTCAGGTCATGTGTGCCTGCTGGGGTACCTGCCCGACGAGGATCTGGCGCAGTTGCTGGCCGGTGCCCGGGCGCTGGTCTTCCCTTCGTTGTACGAGGGCTTCGGTCTGCCGGTGCTGGAAGCCATGGCCAGTGGCACCCCGGTGATTCTGACGGGTATCTCGGCGATGCCGGAGGTGGCTGGCGATGCCGGCAACTACATCGAGGCGCACGACCCGGACACCTTGCGCGATGCCATGCGGCGGCTGATCGACGACCCGGCACACTGGCAGGCCTGTCGCGAGGCGGGCTTGCAGCGAGCGAAGCTTTTTTCCTGGGAGCGTTGCGCGACGGTGACCGCCCGCGCCTACCGCCAGGCTATGGAGAACTGATATGCGCGTTCTGCACTTTTACAAAACCTACTTGCCCGACTCCATGGGTGGCATCGAACAAGTCATTTTCCAGATGAGCGAAAGTGGCGCGCGCCATGGTGTCGACAGCACGGTGCTGACCCTGAGCAATGACCCGGCGCCGGGCGTGTTGCAGATCCGCGAGCACCAGGTGCATCAGGCCAGGATGGATTTTCAGCTCGCCTCCACCGGTTTTTCCTACAGCGTATTCAAGCAGTTTCGTGAGCTCGCCGCCGAAGCCGACGTGGTCAACTACCACTTCCCCTGGCCCTTCATGGACCTGGTACATTTTGTCAGCGCCACCAAAAAACCCAGCGTGGTGAGTTACCACTCCGACATCATTCGCCAGCGTCATCTGCTCAAACTGTACCGTCCGTTGATGCGCCGGTTCCTGGACAGTGCGGATCGAATCGCCGTGGCGTCCCCCAACTACTTTCACACCAGCGACGTGCTCAAGGGCTATCGGGACAAGACCCGGGTCATCACCTATGGCCTGGACAAATCGGGTTATCCGAAGCACGACGCGGCACGTACCGAGCGCTGGCGCCAGAAACTGGGGGACAAGTTCTTCCTGTTCGTCGGTGTCATGCGCTACTACAAGGGGCTGCACATCCTGCTCGAAGCGATGCAGGGGCTGAACTACCCCGTGGTGATCGTCGGCGCCGGCCCGCTGGAAGAGGAGTTGCATGCCCAGGCCAGGGCACTGGGCCTGCAGAACCTGCACTTTCTCGGTTTCCTCGGAGATGAAGACAAGGTTGCCTTGCTCGAGTTGAGTTATGCGGTGGTATTTCCGTCGCACCTGCGCTCCGAAGCATTCGGCATTTCACTGCTTGAAGGCGCGATGTATGGCAAACCGATGATCTCCAGTGAGATTGGCACGGGCACCAGTTACATCAACATCCATAACGAAACCGGGCTGGTGGTGCCACCCAGTGATCCACTGGCGTTTCGTGAGGCGATGCGCACGCTTTGGGAAAACCCGGCGCTGGCGGCACAAATGGGCGAGAAGGCGCAGGCCCGCTATCAGAATCTGTTTACGGCGGACGAAATGGGTCGCAAATGGGCGGCGTTGTATGAGGAACTGCTGGAAGAAAAAAACCTCGCCTACGCATGAGGCTTTTTTGCAGGATCCGACTTGCCTTGGCTGCGGCCGGGGAAATCTACGGGCAAATGTCCCAGGTCAGCAGCGTGCTGGAACAACCGGCCGATGAAGTGATTGGCAAAGTGCGGTTGCTGATCATCAGCCGGTTTTTTCTCCGAGCGCTTTGATGACTTCCTCGCCGACTGGTCATCGCCGGCTTCGGTATCGGCTGTTTGCCCGAGCACATGGTGGCGGCGGACGTCGACGCCGGATTGCTCTGGCGCCTGCCGCCCCACGAAGGGCTTGCCGATGTCGAGATTCATTAGCTGTGGAACCGCGAACAGAAGATGAGCCCTGACGGTTCAGACGTGAGGATCGCCCGGCGCCTTGCCCGGTGCCGCGTACTGCGGCTTCAGGTGCCCGTCCTGATCGAGTAGCCAGGCGTCCATGATCTGCCGTACAACCGGTCCGGCGACGCGGCCACCCGCCTCACCGTTTTCGATCATCACCGAAATCACGATCTTCGGGTGCTCGGCCGGGGCGAAACCGACGAACAAGGCATTGTCGCGGTTACGCTCACGGGTTTTCTCCCGGTTGTAGCGTTCGCCCTGCTTGATCGCCACCACTTGCGCGGTACCACTCTTGCCAGCAATACGGTACTGCGCGCCCGCGGCTGCGGCCCGGGCAATCCCGCGGGCATCGTGCATCACCATCTGCATGCCATGGTTGACCTGCTCCCAGTCGCGTGGATCCTTGAGCAGGATGTCCGGCATCGGATGCTCATCCACCGGCGCGACACCGTCCACGGTTTTGGCCAGGTGCGGGCGATTCCACACGCCTTTGTTGGCAATCAGCGCCGTGGCCTGGGCCAATTGCAGCGGCGTGACCTGCATATAGCCCTGGCCGATTCCGAGAATCACCGTCTCGCCAGGAAACCAGGCCTGTCGACGCGTGGCGCGCTTCCATGCCTGGGATGGCATCAGGCCGGGGGATTCTTCGTTCATGTCCAGGGAGACTTTCTCACCCAGTCCGAACATTGCCATGTAGTCGTGCAGGCGATCGATCCCCAGCTTGTGTGCGAGGTCATAGAAATAGGTGTCGTTGGAACGCATGATCGCTGCATCCATATCCACCCAGCCGTCGCCGCTGTGGTTCCAGTTGCGGTACTTGTGATCGAAATCCGGCAGTTGGTAATAACCGGGGTCGAACACACGGGTCTGTGGCGTGACGACCCCCGTGTCGAGGCCGGCGATTGCCACTTCCGGCTTGATGGTCGAACCCGGCGCGTACAGGCCGCGCAGCACACGGTTGAACAGCGGTCGGTCGACGGAGTCGCGTAGCGCAGAGTACTCCCTGGAACTGATGCCGGTGACGAACAGATTAGGATCGAAACTCGGGTTGCTGACCATGGCCAGCACTTCACCGGTCGACGGATCGAGCGCAACCACCGAGCCGCGACGATCACCCAGAGCTTGTTCGGCGGCTACCTGCAGCTTGACGTCGAGGCTCAGGACAATGTTTTCACCCGGCACCGGATCCGTGTGCTTGAGCACTCGCAGCACGCGGCCCTGGGCATTGGTTTCGACTTCCTCATAACCCACATGGCCGTGCAGTTGCGACTCGTAGAATTTTTCGATCCCGGTCTTGCCAATGGATTGGGTGCCTCGGTACTCGACCGTATCCAGGGCCTTTGACTCTTTCTCGTTGATGCGTCCGACGTAGCCGACCGAATGCGCGAAGTGCGCGCCCAACGGATAGTGCCGAACGAACTGCGGCTCGACATCGATGCCCGGCAAACGGAACTCGTTGACGGCGAGTACGGCGATCTGTTCTTCGCTCAGTTCATAGAACAGCGTCACCGGTACGAAGGGGTGACGTGCCTGCCTCATCACCTTGTCGAATTGCGACCGGTCTTCAGTGGACAAGTGCAGGAGATTGACGACTTCGTCCAGCTCTTCGTTGACATTGGAAGCACGTTCGCGGGTGATGGTCAGGTTGAAGCTGGGGCGGTTGTCCGCAAGGAGTACGCCGTTGCGGTCATAGATCAATCCGCGGGTAGGCGTAATCGGCAGGACATGTACGCGATTGTTTTCGGAGATGGTCGAGTGATAGTCGAACTCGACGACCTGCAGGACATACAGGCGTACCACCAGAGCACAGGTTATGGCGGCAACAAACAATGCGCAGGCCATGAGTCTCTTGTTGACCAGGCGTGTTTCTTTTTCGTGGTCCTTGATCGGTATCGGTTCAGGCACTTGTGCAGCAACTCTTTGAAAAGAATGCCGATCCGTGGGCGCAGACTCAGTCCATTAAAAATGAGCTGCACCTTAGCAAAACCGGGGGGTCCGGTTTGTGTGATTTTTTTTACAATTGACCTTGGTTGGGGGTTTTGTTTTTTCCGCGCAAAAACAAAACCCCAACTGCTTTCGCAATTGGGGTTTCGGAATTTAATCTTGACGATGACCTACTCTCACATGGGG
>NZ_JBYSYZ010000053.1:0-32760 GCF_058783925.1 Pseudomonas sp. FW305-70 | reverse complement strand
TCAGCGTGTTGATCTCGGTGATGTCGACGTTGATCGACTCCACCACGGCGGTCTGTTCTTCGGTCGCGGTGGCCACCGACTGGTTCATGCCGTCGATTTCCCCGATACGCAAGGTCACGCTGTTCAGGCGTTCGCCCGCGAGGTTGGCGATTTCCACACTGTCCTGGCTGTGGCGCTGACTGTCACTCATGGTGCTCACCGATTCCCGGGCGCCGACTTGCAGTTCCTCGATCATGGTTTGCACCTGTTGCGCCGATTCCTGCGTGCGGTGTGCCAGGTTGCGCACCTCATCCGCCACCACGGCAAAACCTCGACCGGCTTCACCGGCGCGGGCGGCTTCAATCGCGGCATTGAGTGCGAGCAAGTTGGTTTGCTGGGAAATGCTGGTGATCACTTCGAGAATCTGCCCGATGTTCACGGTTTTGCTGTTGAGCGATTCGATATTGGTGCTCGAGGCGCTGAGCATGCTCGACAGTTGATTCATCGCCACGATGCTGCGGTCCACCACTTGCTGGCCGTCTTCGGCCAGGCTGCGGGCATCGCTGGCCTGGCTCGAAGCCTGAGCGGCGTTGCGGGCGATTTCCTGCGCGGCGGCGCCGAGCTGATTAATGGCGGCCGCGACACTGCTGGTGCGCGAGGCTTGCTGGTCGGAGTTGAACATCGACGAGTTGGAGGCCGCGACCACGCGCAACGCCACTTCGTTGACTTGCCCGGTGGCCGAGGACACTTCGCGGATCGAGCCGTGAATGCGCTCGACGAAACGGTTGAACGCAGTGCCGAGGGTGCCGAATTCGTCATTGTTCTGGATGGTCAGGCGTTTGGTCAGGTCACCTTCGCCGTCGGCGATGTCGGCCATGGCGCGGGTCATGACGTGCAACGGCTGGATCAGGATGCGAATCAACATGCCGAGCAGGGCGATGATGATGGCCACGGCAATGATGGTTGCAACCACAGCCGAGGTGCGGAACTCGCTGAGCATCGAGTAGGCTTTTTCCTTGTCGACCGACAGACCGATGTACCAGTTGACCGATGGCAAGCCCTTGATCGGGGTAAAGCTGACAATGCGGGTCTTGCCGTCGACGTCCACTTCGCTGAAGCCGTTGCCGATGCGCGGGGTGTCTTTCGGATACGCCTCGCTCAGGGACTTCATCACCAGCGCTTTGTCCGGGTGAACCAGGATCTTGCCGTCGGCGCTGACCAGAAACGCGTAACCCATGCCATCGAAGTCGCGGGCGCTGAGGGTCGCGATCAGGGTTTGCAGGCTCAGGTCGCCACCCACCACACCAACGCTCTGTCCGGCTTTTTTCGAAGCCGTGGCCATCGAGATGATCAGTTGACCGGTTGCCGCATCGATGTAGGGTTCGGTCAGGGTCGGCGTGCTGCTGTTTTCAGCGCCTTTGTACCAGGGGCGAACACGCGGATCGAAACCGTCGGGCATCTTCGCGTCCGGACGAATGGTGAAGTGTCCGGTGGCATCACCCAGGTAGGACGCCATGAAAGTCGACGTCAGGGTTTTCTGCTCAAGCAGGCTGGCGACATTGGCTTGTTCGGGGTTGATGGCGATGTTTTGCGAGAGGTTCTCGATCAGCAAAATACGCCCGGCCAGCCAGGTCTGGATGTTGTTGGCGGTGACGTCACCCATCTCGTTGAGATAGTTATCGAGGTCTTCGCGGATGGCATTGCGCTGCAAATAGTCGTTGTACAGCGTGAATGAGGCGAAGGCGGCAATAACAATGAGGGCGGCGGCAAGCAGGATTTTATGGCTGAAACGCAGATTTTTGTTCATGGCTTGGGGTTCCGCTAAGGTCTTAATGTCCAGCGCGTGCTTTTATAAAGGGACGCACGACGGGCAAGGTTAAAAGCAATTGAATTTTCCGACTCTCCTTAGGGAAATTTCCTACCAGATCGTGTCTGACTGCTTTGTCGTTATCTCTATCGGCCGTGTAGGACCAAAGATTAATCATGGGTGACCAAATGCCTGACTCACTGCAACTCGTTATCGGCGCCGACCTCAAAGGGCAGCCGATTGCCCAGGCTATGCGCCTGGCCAATCGCCACGGTTTGATCGCGGGCGCGACCGGCACCGGAAAAACCGTGACGTTGCAACGAATGGCCGAAGCTTTCAGCGATGCCGGCGTGGCGGTGTTCGCCGCCGACATCAAGGGTGACCTGTGCGGCCTTGGCGCCGCGGGCAACCCCCAGGGCAAGGTCGCCGAGCGGATTGCCGGGATGCCGTGGCTCAACCACAAGCCTCAGGCTTATCCGGTGACGTTGTGGGACGTACAGGGTCAGTCCGGTCATCCTTTACGCACAACCTTGAGTGAAATGGGGCCGCTGCTGTTGGGCAGCCTGCTGGAACTGACCGACAGTCAGCAGTCGGCGCTGTACGCGGCGTTCAAGGTGGCGGACCGCGAAGGCCTGTTGTTGCTCGATCTCAAGGATCTGAAGGCGTTGCTCAATCACCTGCGGGACAACCCCGAGTTGCTGGGCGACGATGCGGCATTGATGACCACCGGCTCGAGCCAGGCGCTGCTGCGACGTCTGGCGACCCTGGAGCAACAGGGCGCCGATGCCTTGTTCGGCGAGCCGGCGCTGCAACTCGAAGACATCCTCCAACCGACGGCCGATGGCCGCGGGCGCATTCATTTGCTGGATGCCAGCCGTCTGGTGCATGAAGCGCCGAAAGTCTACGCGACGTTCCTGCTGTGGCTGCTGGCCGAGCTGTTCGAGCAACTGCCGGAGCGTGGCGATGCCGACAAACCATTGCTGGCGCTGTTCTTCGACGAGGCCCACTTGTTGTTCAACGGCACGCCCCAGGCATTGCGTGATCGCCTGGAACAAGTCGTGAGGCTGATTCGTTCAAAAGGCGTGGGTGTGTATTTCGTCACCCAGTCGCCGGGTGACCTGCCGGATGATGTGCTGGCTCAGTTGGGTTTGCGCATCCAGCACGGTCTGCGTGCGTTTACCGCCAAGGAGCAAAAGTCCCTGCGCGCAGTGGCCGAAGGTTTCCGGCCGAATCCGGCGTTCGATGCGTTGTCGGTGTTGACCGAACTCGGGATCGGCGAGGCGCTTGTCGGCACGCTGCAGGAAAAAGGCACCCCGGAAATGGTCCAGCGAGTGCTGGTCGCGCCGCCGCAATCGCGGATCGGGCCTTTGACCGGTGCCGAGCGTACGGCGCTGATTGCCGGTTCGTCGTTGCAGGGTCGCTATGACAAGCCGATTGACCGCGAATCGGCCTATGAAGTGCTGATGGGGCGCAAGGGCCTGGCGCCCGAGCCCGAAGCGGAGCAGGGCAAACAGGAACCGAGTTTCACCGAACAGGCGGGTGAGTTCCTCGGTACAGCAGCAGGGAAGGCGCTGAAATCGGCGATGCAACAGGCGGCGAACCAGCTTGGCCGACAGTTGGTGCGCGGCTTGATGGGCTCGTTGCTGGGTGGCAGCAAACGCCGCTAGCCTGAGCGAACACAGTCAATGTGGGAGCGGGCTTGCTCGCGAATGCGGTGTGTCATTCAACGAAAATGTCGATTGATAAACCCATTCGCGAGCAAGCCCGCTCCCACAGGGTTTCTGTGTCAGGATTTGGTCTTGGCGTGCGCCGCCAGTCGCTCCAGCGCTGCCCGCAGATTCGGGTCGCTGATCCCGTCGGCCGTGGCCTGTATGGTTGCCGCAGCATCGTCCGACAGATCCATGGTGTGCCCGGCCGCGCCCCGCTGGACGGTAGGTGGCTGCACCTTGAACAGGATTCGCGTCAGGTTGGCAAACTCGTCGAACAGTTGCAGTTGCCGTTGCAGGCGCTTCTGCTGGTAGCGCAGGCGGGTTGCCCAATGACCGTCGGTGACAATCAGCAACAAACTGCCTTCACGCCAGGACGCCACGTGGCAATGCTCGCGAGCGGCGGGTTGCAATTGGCTTTCGAGCAAACGTTGCAAATGACCCAGGCGTTGAGCGTGGCCGAGAATGGCTTTCAGCGGCTTGGCTTCGCGTAGTAGAACGGCGGGTACTTTGGCCGTAAGTGGGCGAAATGCCATGATCAGACACCTGAAGTAACAGAGCCGCCATGGTAGCAGAAAGCACCGGATGCGCCCGCCCATTGCTTTTGTGGGCGCTTTACCCATTAAATCAACAACTAACTTCTGCCTTGAACGGCTTGAAATTGAGCAAAACGCCCCTATTTTAACTGAGCCCCGTCAAAGCGCTGTGCCAGCATCGTGGAATATCGCCACTTTCCTCACCACCGTTTCCGGGTAGAATGCTCGTTCGCATGCGGCCATGAGGGCTGCACGGGCGACTCACGGGGCCGCCCTCCATCCCTTTAGTGTGGAAGATCCTGCCGATATGTTTGCGCCTTTGTTAAAGAAACTTTTTGGAAGCAAGAACGAGCGTGAAGTCAAACGCATGCTCAAGACGGTGCAACTCGTCAATGCCTTCGAAGAGCAAATGGTGGCCCTTTCGGACGATCAATTGCGTGCCAAGACCAGCGAGTTCAAGGCCCGTATCGCCAAAGGGGAGTCCCTCGACAAGCTCCTGCCAGAAGCCTTTGCGGTCGCCCGTGAAGCCGGCAAGCGTGTCATGGGCATGCGCCACTTCGATGTCCAGCTGATCGGCGGCATGACCTTGCATGAAGGCATGATCGCGGAAATGCGTACCGGTGAAGGCAAGACCCTGGTGGCAACACTGGGCGTTTACCTCAACGCGCTGTCCGGCAACGGCGTGCACGTTGTGACGGTGAACGACTACCTGGCCCGCCGTGACGCCAACTGGATGCGCCCGCTGTATGAATTCCTCGGCCTGACGGTCGGCGTTGTCACGCCGTTCCAGCCGCCGGAAGAGAAGCGTGCTGCCTACGCCGCCGACATCACCTACGGCACCAACAACGAATTCGGGTTCGATTACCTGCGCGACAACATGGCGTTCAGCATGGAAGAAAAATTCCAGCGCGAACTCAATTTTGCCGTGATCGACGAAGTCGACTCCATCCTCATCGACGAGGCCCGTACGCCGCTGATCATCTCCGGTCAGGCCGAGGACAGCTCCAAGCTGTACATCGAGGTCAACAAGCTGATCCCGCAGCTCAAGCTGCACGTTGAAGAAGTCGAAGGCGAAGTGACCCAGGCCGGTCACTTCACCGTCGACGAGAAGACCCGTCAGGTCGAACTCAACGAAGCCGGTCACCAGTACGTCGAAGAAACGCTGACCCGCATCGGCCTGCTGGCTGAAGGCGAAAGCCTGTACTCGGCGCACAACCTGAGCCTGCTGACTCACGTCTACGCCGGCCTGCGTGCGCACAAGCTGTTCCATCGCAACGTCGAATACATCGTGCAGGACGGTCAGGTCGTACTGGTCGACGAGCACACCGGCCGTACCATGCCGGGTCGCCGCTTGTCCGAAGGCCTGCACCAGGCCATCGAAGCCAAGGAAAACCTGAACATCCAGGCCGAAAGCCAGACGCTGGCATCGACCACCTTCCAGAACTACTTCCGTCTGTACAACAAACTGTCCGGCATGACCGGTACGGCCGACACCGAAGCGTTCGAGTTCCACCAGATCTATGGCCTGCAGGTCATGGTGATTCCGCCGAACAAGCCGCTGGCGCGTAAAGACTACAATGACCTGGTGTTCCTGACCGCCGACGAGAAATACGCGGCAATCGTGGCCGACATCAAGGAAAGTATGGCCGCCGGTCGTCCGGTGCTGGTGGGTACCGCCACCATCGAAACCTCCGAGCACATGTCCAGCCTGCTCGTGAAGGAAGGCATCGAACACAAGGTTCTGAACGCCAAGTTCCACGAAAAGGAAGCCGAGATCATTGCCCAGGCCGGTCGCCCGGGCGCACTGACCATCGCCACCAACATGGCCGGTCGTGGTACCGACATCCTGTTGGGCGGTAACTGGGAAGTGGAAGTGGCTTCCCTGGAAAACCCGACCCCTGAGCAGATTGCCCAGATCAAGGCCGACTGGCAGAAGCGTCACCAGCAAGTGCTCGAATCGGGTGGTTTGCAGGTGATTGCATCCGAGCGTCACGAATCGCGCCGTATCGACAACCAGCTGCGTGGTCGTGCCGGTCGTCAGGGCGACGCCGGTTCCAGCCGTTTCTACCTGTCGCTGGAAGACAGCCTGATGCGCATCTTCGCCTCTGACCGGGTGAAGAACTTCATGAAGGCCCTGGGCATGCAGCCTGGCGAGGCGATCGAGCACCGCATGGTGACCAACGCCATTGAAAAGGCCCAGCGCAAGGTCGAAGGCCGCAACTTCGACATCCGCAAGCAACTGCTCGAGTTCGACGACGTCAACAACGAACAGCGTAAAGTGATCTATCACATGCGTAACACGTTGCTGGCCGCCGACAACATCGGCGAGACCATCACTGACTTCCGTCAGGACGTGCTCGACGCTACCGTCAGCGCACACATTCCTCCGCAGTCGCTGCCTGAACAGTGGGACGTGGCCGGTCTGGAAGCTGCGTTGCAGAGCGACTTCGGTGTGACGCTGCCGATCCAGCAATGGCTCGACGAAGACGATCACCTGTACGAAGAAACCCTGCGCGAGAAGCTCATGAACGAGCTCGTCGCGGCGTACAACGAGAAAGAAGACCAGGCGGGCGCCGAAGCGCTGCGCACTTTCGAGAAGCAAATCGTTCTGCGCGTTCTGGACGACCTGTGGAAAGACCACCTGTCGACCATGGATCACCTGCGCCACGGCATCCACTTGCGTGGTTATGCCCAGAAGAACCCGAAGCAGGAGTACAAGCGCGAGTCGTTCACCCTGTTCTCCGAGTTGCTGGATTCGATCAAGCGCGACTCGATCCGTGTGCTGTCCCACGTTCAGGTTCGCCGCGAAGACCCGATCGAAGAAGAGCAGCGCCTGCGTCAGGAAGCCGAGGCATTGGCCGCTCGCATGCAGTTCCTGCATGAAGAAGCTCCAGGCCTGGAGCAACCGGAAGTGCTGGGCGAAGAGGTCGATGTGGCGCTCGCCGCTGCCCCGGTTCGCAGCGAGCATAAGCTGGGTCGCAATGAGCTGTGCTACTGCGGTTCGGGCAAGAAGTTCAAGCATTGCCACGGGCAGATCCAGTAAAACCCGTTTCAATCGCTGAAATACCCGCGCCGCGACCGGCTTCTGCCGTCGCGGCGTTTTACCATTCGAACCACCGTCTTCCTGAAGCGGTGCTGACATCATTTATAAAGGAGCGCATTCATGGCTGTTGGTCTTGGTCCTTTGCCAACGTTGCACCCGGTTGCCGGTTTTGAACTCGGTATCGCCTCGGCTGGCATCAAGCGCCCGGGGCGCAAGGATGTTGTGGTCATGCGCTGTGTTGAAGGCTCCACGGTAGCCGGCGTGTTCACCCTGAACGCCTTTTGCGCCGCCCCGGTGATCCTGGCCAAGCAACGCGTACAAGGCCCTGTGCGTTACCTGCTGACCAACACTGGCAATGCCAACGCCGGTACCGGCGAGCCAGGCCTGGCCGCCGCCGAGCGCACTTGCGCCAAACTGGCCGAGCTGACTGGCGTCGATGCCAGCCAGGTGCTGCCGTACTCCACCGGTGTGATCGGCGAACCGTTGCCTGTGGAGAAAATCGAAAGCGCGCTGCAAGCGGCCCTTGACGACCTGTCGATCCACAACTGGGAAGCTGCCGCCACCGGCATCATGACCACCGACACCCTGCCCAAAGGTGCCAGCCGTCAGTTCCAGCACGACGGCGTGACCGTCACCGTGACCGGTATCAGCAAAGGCGCCGGCATGATTCGCCCGAACATGGCGACCATGCTCGGCTACATCGCGACCGACGCCAAAGTCTCCCGCGATGTGTTGCAAAACCTGATGCTCGATGGCGCCAACAAGTCGTTCAACCGCATCACCATCGATGGCGATACGTCGACCAACGACTGCTGCATGCTGATTGCCACAGGGCAGGCTGCGCTGCCGGAAATCACCCGCGCCGAGGGCGAGTTGTTCGCCAAGTTGAAGCAGGCGGTGTTTGAAGTGTGCATGGACGTGGCCCAGGCCATCGTTCGCGACGGCGAAGGCGCGACCAAATTCGTGACCGTTGAAGTCAACGGCGGCGGCAATCACCAGGAATGCCTGGACGTTGGTTACACCGTGGCTCACTCGCCGCTGATCAAGACGGCGTTGTTTGCTTCCGACCCGAACTGGGGCCGTATCCTGGCCGCCGTTGGCCGTGCCGGTGTGCCGAACCTGGACGTCAGCAAGATCGACGTGTTCCTCGGCGACGTGTGCATTGCCAGCCGTGGCGCGCGCGCCGCGACCTACACCGAAGCCCAGGGCGCGGCGGTGATGCAGCAGGAAGAAATCACCATTCGTATCGAACTGGGTCGTGGCGATTGCAGCGAAACCATCTGGACCACCGACCTGTCCCACGAGTACGTGAAGATCAACGCCGAGTACCGTACTTAAGACCGAGTCGCTCCATTCGCGAGCAAGCCCGCTCCCACAGGGTTCAATGGTGACACTGTGGGAGCGGGCTTGCTCGCGAAGGCTGACGACCAGACGCTAGAGATTTTGGCCTGTCCCCCCCATCAAAAGGTCCCGAACATGAGCCTGCACCTGATCATCGGCGACAAACTGCATTCCTCCTGGTCCCTGCGCGGCGCTCTGGCCCTCGATCTGGCTGGCGCCTCCTACACCGAAGAACTGATCAAGCTGAACCAGCCGGACACCCGCGAGCGCCTGCTCAAGCATTCGCCGACCGCCAAGGTCCCGCTGCTGAAGACCGAACACGGCACCATCGCCGACTCCCTGGCGATTGCCGAATACCTGGCAGAACGGTTCCCCGATGCGAACCTGTGGCCCAAAGACACCGCCGCCCGTGCCCAGGCGCGTTCGGCGTGCGCGCAGATGCACAGTGGCTTTTTCGCCATGCGCGGCAACATGCCGTTCGACCTCAGCCATGACGCAGCGCTGTCGCCGGTCCCGGCCGATGTCCAGGCGGACATCGAGCGCATGTCGGCGCTGTGGGCCGAGTGTCGTGCCGCGGCGACCGAGAGCGGTCCGTACCTGTTTGGCCGCATCACGTTGGCCGACGCGTTCTTTGCACCCATCGCCGTGCGTCTGCGCACCTATCGGGTGAAACTGTCCGCGGCTGACGAAGCCTATGTTGAAACCCTCTACCAATGGCCGGCGTTCAAGGCCTGGCAGAAGGCCGGACTGGAGGAGTTGGAAAAGTGAAGCGAGTCCATGTCGCCGCCGCCGTCATCCGCGATGGCAGTGGCCAGATCCTGATCGCCCGCCGTGCCGATTCGCAGCACCAGGGTGGCCTGTGGGAGTTTCCCGGGGGCAAGGTCGAGGCCGACGAGTCGGTCGAAACCGCACTGGCCCGTGAGCTCCATGAAGAGCTGGGCATCGTGGTCGACGCGGCGCGCCCGCTGATCAAGGTCCGGCATGATTATCCGGACAAGCAGGTGTTGCTGGATGTCTGGGAGGTCTCGGCGTTTAGCGGCGAGCCCCACGGCGCCGAAGGCCAACCGCTGGCCTGGGTGTCGCCCCGCGATCTGCCGGGTTACGAGTTCCCGGCGGCCAATCAGCCGATCGTCGCGGCGGCCCGATTGTCATCGCAGTACCTGATTACCCCGGAAGATCTGGAAACCCCGGCGTTGTTGCGTGGTATCCAGAAGGCCATTGCCGGTGGCATCAAGCTGATCCAGTTGCGCGCACCGAACGGTTACGATCCCAAGTATCGCGACCTGGCTGTCGATGCGGTGGGCCTGTGTGCCGGCAAGGCACAATTGATGCTCAAGGGGCCGTTCGAATGGTTGGGCGACTTCCCGTCCGCGGGTTGGCACATCACTTCGGCGCAATTGCGCAAATACGCAGCGGCTGGCCGACCGCTACCGGCATCGCGCTGGCTGGCGGCGTCGTGCCATAACGCTGAAGAGCTGGCGCTGGCCGAACAGATGGGGGTGGATTTCGTGACCCTGTCGCCGGTGCAACCCACCCTGACTCACCCAGGCGCAGAGCCGTTGGGTTGGGAGCAGGCGTCGAGCTTGATCGAGGGCTTCAGCAAGCCGGTGTTCCTGCTGGGTGGCGTTGGCCCGGCCGAGGTCGAGAAAGCCTGGGCGGCCGGCGCGCAGGGTGTGGCGGGGATTCGGGCATTCTGGCCTGAGGCCTGATTTTGTAGCGCTCTTGCTGGCCCTTTCGCGGGCAAGCCCGCTCCCACAGTGGATTTGTGGCGCACACAAAACCTGTGGGAGCGGGCTTGCCCGCGAAGGGGCCCTGACAGGCGCCGGCTAAACCTCAGGTTTCGCCGCCGGTTGCCAAAGAATCTCGGCAATCCCCTGACGCTTGGCAATCAGCCGTGCTGCGACAAACAACAAATCCGACAACCGATTGATGTACGCCAGACCAACCCCGGCCAACGGCTCAATCGCATTCAATTGCTGACACCGCCGCTCGGCACTGCGCGCCAGGCTACGGCAGACATGGGCTTGGGCAATCAGCGCCGAACCGCCGGGCAAGATGAAGTTTTCCAGCGGCCCCAATTCTTCATTCCACACATCGATCGCCGCTTCCAGGCGCTCGATTTCCGCCGCATTCAACGCCTGATACACCGGCATTGCCAGCTCACCGCCCAGATCAAACAATCGATGCTGGCAGGGCGCCAAAACCTCGATCACTTCCTGCAAGCCGGCAAAAGTGTCCGTTTGTGCCGCCAGCCCGGACAGCAACACGCCCACCTGACTGTTGAGCGTATCGACTTCGCCAATGGCCTCGATCCGCGGGTGATCCTTGGGGACGCGACGGCCATCGCCCAGCCCGGTCTCGCCTTTGTCGCCAGTGCGGGTGTAAATCTTCGACAGACGAAAGCCCATGGTTACCTCGATAGCAGATTGAGTTCTTGCGCGACAGGTGGCGTGCTCGCCAGGGGCAGGCGCAAGGTGAAGCAAGTGCCTTGGCCCAGGGTCGATTGCACTTCCATCTGCCCCTTGTGGTTATTGGTGATGATGAAGTACGACACCGACAGCCCAAGTCCGGTGCCCTGACCGATTTCCTTGGTGGTGAAGAAGGGTTCGAAGGTCCGTTTGCGCACGCTTTCACTCATGCCGATGCCGTTGTCCTCGACCTGGATCTCCGCCCATGGCGGGTTCAGCCGGGTGCGCAGAATGATCCGCCCCGGCTCGCTGTCGTCCTCGCGCTGGTGAATGGCTTGCGCAGCGTTTTTCAACAGGTTGAGCAGTACTTGTTCCAGCTCGTTGGCGGTGCCGGGGACCGGGCCCAGCGCCGGGTCGAACTGACGAATGATGGCCTGACCCTTGAAGTCGAAGCCGATCGCCAGGTCGAAATCGTTGCCGGCGATTTCCACCGCCTGATCAATCAGGGCGGGCAGATCGCACGGGGCCATCTGGCGGGTGCTGCGACGGCTGAAACTGAGCATGTGGGTGACGATTTTGGCGGCCCGGGCACCGGCCTGCTGGATACCGTCGAGCAACTGTGGCACTTCGCGGATTTTCAGATACTGATTGACCGTCGCCAGCTCGATGCCGGCCTGTTCGGCCACTTCCAGGTTTTTCGGCAGGTCAGGGGACAGGCGTCGGCGAATGTTTTGCACGTTGTGCAGGATCGCACCCAGCGGATTGTTGATCTCGTGAGCCATGCCGGCGGCAAGACCGCCTACCGACAGCATTTTCTCCGACTGCACCATCATTTCTTCCAGGGACAGGCGCTGGGTGATGTCGTCGATCCGGATCACTACGCCACGCCCGGCACCGCCCATCAGCGGATAGAAAGTCAGGGCGTAGTGGCGGGGCTCGTCGTCCTTGAGCCAGGTGACACGTTCGATTTTGGCCACCGTATGCTGCTCGACCGTTTCCTTGAGTTGCGGCAAGAACGGCTTGAGCGGTTCGAAGGCGAGGAAGATGGGCTGGTTCAGGGCTTCATCGAGGCGTGTGCCGGACAGGGCGCTGGCTTCCTGGTTCCATTGAGTCACGTAGAGCTGTTCGTCGAGGGCGATCAGCGCCGACGGCATGGAGTCGATGATGCTGTTGAGGTAGTTCTGGAAGCCGGTGAGCTTTTTCTCGATCTTGCTGCGCACCTGGACTTCGAGCTCCAGTTTGCGGTTGGTGTGGCGGGTTTCTTCCGCCAGACCCTGGGCCTGGTCGTAAGCGGCCTGGGAGTCGTCCCGAGCCCGCTTGAGTTGCTGCTCCCTGGCCTCGATCCGCGAGAGCATGGTGTTGAACGCCTCGGCGAGGCTGCCGATTTCATCGTGGTTTCCTCGTGAAGCGCGCAATGCGTAGTTTTCTTCACGGGTGACCTGCCGCGACAACTCTTCGAGCTGGTGGATCGGCCGGGTGATCAGGCGCTTGATCTGGCGGGCAATGATCAGCCACAGCAACACGCTGAAGATCAGAATGCCCAGGCTGGCCGTCAGGGTCCCGGTGTAGAACGCCACTGGCAGTTCACTGCTGGCGACCAGCAGCAAATGTCCCGGTGCCGCGCCGGGGCGGGCCAAGGTGATGACTTGATTGGTGCGAAACTCGGTGACCTGCCAGTCTTCGATATGCCGGAAATGTTTGGGCAGCTCCAGATTGTCGCCATGCTGCAATTGCGCCAACCGCTCACCCTTTGCGTCATACAGGGCTGCCGCGCGCAACGGCGAATAGCTGTTGAGTTCATTCAGCAGGCGCTCGGCGCTTTGCGGTGACGCCAGGGCTTCGGAGGCCAGGCTCGGGTTGGATACCAGCCGGCCGATGGTCTGCAGGGCCTGGGGCGCCATGCTTTCCTGGGAGATGTAGTACGCGGCGCTGATAAAGGTCAGGTTGGCAACCAGCAGGACGGTGACCATCAGTACCAGCAGGGCGGCCAGCAGTTTCTGGCCGACGGGCAGGTTTTCAAGGCGCTGGCGCAATGGCATCGGATTCATCGCAGACAAGGAACAAGTGGCCAGCGTAGCCGCTGCTCAGTCGCTGGGCAATCCAAGGCTTTGCAGGCGAGCGATCAACCTTGCCTGAAGTTGATTGAGGTGAGGCAGGTTCAGTTGATGTCGCCCGGCTACTTTGCAGGCGTAGCCCAGCAGGTAGCTGATTTCCGTGCGGCGCTGGCTGGTGACGTCCTGATGCATCGATGAGTAGTTGGCCGCGGTGGCGTGAATCACCCGTTCGACTTCCTGTTGCAGGTTTTCGCCCGCCGCCGGTTGACCGCAACGCTCAAGCAACTCCACCAGTTCACCGCACAGGGTGGCCACTTCGCACTGATGTTGCTGCAAACCGCCATTGCGGCAATCGTGCAGCACCGTCAGCGGGTTGATCGCACAGTTGAGAGCCAGCTTGCGCCACAGCCTGGTCAGAATATCGGTGCTCCACTCGTGAGGGATGCCGGCCCCGCTCAAGTCATCGAGCCAGATCGGTGCGACCGGATGGCTCGCATCTCCCAGCCAGGTAAAGCCATGTCCTGCAAACACCACGCGCCAATCGCCATCGCGGAAGGCGCCTTCGGTGCTCGAGGCATAGATGCAGCGTGCCTGGGGAACCTGTGCGGCCACCGCGCCCTGGCTGCCCAGGCCATTTTGCAGCAGGATCAGTTCGGCGCCGGGGGCCAGGCGTGACGCCAGTCGGGCCACCGCGCTTTCGGTATCGTAGGCTTTGCACGCCACCAGCAGGCGGTTGATCGGCTGGCTGCTGTCCGCTGTTTCGGCGGGCACGGCGTAGTGTTGCGCCTGGCCGTGCTCCACCAGTGTCAATCCGCCTGCAGCCTCATAGGTCTGCAGTCTCGCGGTGTCCCGCAGGATCAGCCTGACCGGCACGCCAGCCCGTGCCAGGCGTGTCGCCCATAAAGTGCCGAGGCTGCCGGCGCCGAGTACATGCCAGGTGGTGGACATCAGCTTTTTGCTCTGTTTAAGGCGTGCATCGGCAGCTCACAGTGAATGATGGGAAAGACCCGTTATAATCAGCGCGGATTTTAACCGCAAGCCAGGCGCGCTCCATCGGTGCGCCTTTAAATTTGGAGAGATTACATGCCGTCGTTCGACGTGGTATCCGAACTGGACAAACACGAAGTCACCAACGCGGTCGAGAACGCCGTCAAGGAACTCGATCGTCGTTATGACCTGAAAGGCAAAGGCAGCTTCGAGTTCAAGGAAAAAGACCTGACCGTCAACCTGACCGCAGAAGCGGATTTCCAGCTCGAAGCGATGATTGAGATCCTCAAGCTGGCTCTGGTCAAGCGCAAAATCGACGTGCAGTGCCTCGAAGTCAAGGATGCCTTCGCGTCGGGCAAGCTGATGAAGCAGGAAGCCGTCCTCAAGGAAGGCATCGACAAGGAACTGGCGAAGAAAATCGTCGCTCACGTCAAAGATGCCAAGCTCAAGGTCCAGGCGGCCATTCAGGGCGAGCAGGTACGTATTACCGGCAAGAAGCGTGATGACCTGCAAGAAGCCATTGCTGTGCTGCGGGCCAAGGAGTTCGGTATGCCGCTGCAGTTCAACAACTTCCGCGACTGACCTCGAAAGCGGGAACCTCTTGGCATTTGCGACGTCGGAGGCCCAAGCATCGGCAGAAACGATTGAGCCCGTCGCGGTTCGATCTTTCTGCCGCTTTTTTTACGCGTGCCGGATAGCCGGAAAAAAGGAGCAAGCAGATGGACTTAAATGCTGAGGTAGACAACCTGGTCAAGGTTTCCCAAACCTGGATCCCGATGATCATGGAATACGGCAGTCGTGTACTGCTGGCGGTCATCACCCTGGCCATCGGCTGGTGGCTGATAAACAAGGTCACGAAAAAGCTCGGCGGCCTGATTGCATTGCGTAACGCCGACCTGGCGCTGCAGGGCTTTATCAGCAGCCTGGCGAACATCATCCTCAAGATCCTGCTGATCGTCAGCGTGGCCTCGATGATCGGTGTGGAAACCACTTCGTTCGTGGCGGCGATTGGTGCGGCGGGTCTGGCCATTGGTCTGGCCTTGCAGGGCAGCCTGGCGAACTTCGCCGGCGGTGTGCTGATTTTGCTGTTCCGTCCATTTCGTATCGGCGACTGGATCGAGGCTCAGGGTGTCGCCGGCACCGTCGACAGCATCCAGATTTTCCATACCGTACTGCGTACCGGTGACAACAAGACCATCATCTTGCCCAACGGCAATCTGTCGAACGGCATCATCACCAACACCAATCGTCAGCCGACCCGCAAGGTCGTGTTTGATGTAGGCGTTGATTACGAAGCGGACTTGCAGAAAGCCCGTGAAGTGTTGCTGGAGTTGGCCAAGGATCCGCGTGTATTGACTGACCCGGCACCTCAGGCAGTCATTTCGACATTGGGTGACAGTTCTATCACTGTTTCCCTGCGTGTCTGGGTGAATACTGCGGATTATTGGGATGTGATGTTCATGTTCAACGAACTGTCCCGTGATCGTCTGAGAGAGGCGGGCATCGATATTCCATTTCCACAGCGGGTTATTCGCGTGGTTCAGGAGTCCGCAGTGCAGTGATTGACCTTGTCATATATGTCTGATTTTTCGGTCAGGCATGTAGGGCGATTGTTCAATAATTGAACAATTTGCACAGGCAACAAAAAAGGCCCATCCGAAGATGGGCCTTTTATTTTGTTACCGCAAACTAACTGGATGCGATTACAAAACCGACAGCGGGTAGTCGACGATGAAACGGAACTCTTTCACGTCGCCTTCACCTTCGTCAGCGTTAGCGAAGTGCCATGCTTGACGAATACGGAAGGACAGGTCTTTTGCCGGGCCAGTCTGAACAACGTACTTGGCTTCGAAGTTGGTTTCGTTGTGCTTGCCGTCTGCACCGTAGATGCCTTCGTAAGCGCCGCCAACTGGAGCTTTGGTGCCGTCGATGTCCCAACCTTTCACGTAACGGGTCATGAAGCTCAGACCTGGAACGCCGTACTCAGCCATTTTCAGGTCGTAACGAACCTGGGCAGACTTCTCGTTAGGGGCGTTGAAGTCAGAGTACTGGATGGAGTTGGCGAGGAAGATCGAGTCGCCGCCGCGGTTGTTTTTGCCCACACCGATGTAGTCGAACGGAGTGTCACCGTTGATCTTCTGGAAGGCGAGGGTGATGGTGTGCGCTTTCATGAACGAGAAAGCGGCAGCCAGGGAGTAAGCAGTGTTGCTGATCTCGCCTGCTTTGGCATCACCAGTGTCTTTGGTGTTGTAGATGTTACCGTCCAGGTTCAGCGACTCGTCGCCGCCCAGCGGGATTGTGTAGTTCAGGTTGGCGTAGTACTGGTTCCAGATGTCTTCCAGCTTGGCGCCGTACAGCGATGCCGACAGGTTGTCGGTGATGCCGTATTTGCCACCGAAGTAGTCGATGGAGTTGGCTTCTACGCCAGCGTAGGTTGCAAACAGGCCGCCGTCACGAGCGTTACGGTCCTGGCTGGTCGCCGAGTAGAAGTGACCGGCTTCGAGGTCAAGGTCTTTGACTTCGCTGCTTTGCAGTTGGATACCGCTGGCAGTTTGAGGAAGGATACGGGAACCGCCAACAGCGAACACTGGAGCAGTGCTTGGCTGCATGTCGCCGACTTTCAGCTCGGTTTTCGATACGCGGAATTTAACGGCGCCGCCGGCTTTGCCCTGGCTGTCGTTAACTTCGCCATCGGCGTCGCGGCTCATGTTGCCGGTGCCGCCGGTGCCATCACCGCCGTCCAGTTTGATTGCCAGGTAACCGAAAGCGTCAACGCCAACACCGATCAGGCCCTGGGTGTAACCGGAGCTGAAATTGCCCCAGATGCCTTGGGTCCAGTCTTTCTGGTCGTTGGCACCATCTTTGTTATCACGGTTGAAGTAGTAGTTGCGAACCAGCAAGTTCAGCGTGCTGTCTTCAACAATACCTTTGGCTTCAGCCTGGTCACTTACGAAAGGGGCGGCCGTAGCCAATTGGGTACTGGCTGCTGCTGCAACTGCCAGTGCGATCATGCTCCACTTCATCACGCGCATCGTGATTTGCTCCTTTGGTTTTAGAAGAGTACTGCCGTCCCACCTGTTTTATTATCTGGGCGGCTCTTTCTTTTTGTGTCGGCGCAAACTTATATCACGCCGACAATGTTGGCGATACTTGCGTATCTAACCTTTCGCCTTCTTTACGACCATGTCGCAAACAGCGAGGTAGATGTCGCAAATTTCGAGCTCCGACGCAACCGGGCTGACAACTTTAATGCTGTTTTCTGAGCCTGGGTGTCGGTAAAAAGAGTCCTGGTGAAACGTTTGAATCTCCATCGGGCTACCTTGCCACTGTCTTTTTTGCCTGAATGCCCCCCACTTCCCGCGGGTGTCACTCAGGTGATGTTGGGTATGTATGCAACAAGCGTGCACAAAATCAAGTTTTTGCTGCGGTTTTTTCAAATTGTCGCTCTGGCGCTGTAAAAACCTCATAAAACCGGGGGGTTCAAGCGCTCTGGTTTGGGCTTGACGCTTTGCCTCGCATCATGTTGCACCCTTCTGGTCGACTGCCTGACAAGCAAAAATGTTACCGGTTCACCCCGCCAGTGAGTAAAAGGCGGATGTCGAAGCATTCAGCGTAGACCCACTGTGCGTTTTTGGTGCAAAAATTTTTAACCTTGTGCGGAATTCATTCCTGTTGATCGAGTGTCTGGCGCGAACTCTTCGTTGTTTATCAGTCATTTCGGCATTTTTTTTGGCTGACCGGTTCTGTGGTGGTGCGCGACGTCGAAAAGTGTCTCATTCGGGGGCGGGCTGTCAGCTTTTCGCTGGTGCTCGTGGCGTCTGGGCAAGGTTCGCCGTGAAGCGTGCGCCGTTCACAGGTATGCTGCCGTCCGGTCGCTTGGTGCGCCGCTCCTCTGGATGGGCGCTAAGCTGAAAAATGATGACCCGGCGGGAGTACACGCAGTGTTCGCTTTAGATCCACGGCTTCAACAAGACACGTTACCGATCGGGGACTTTCCGCTCTGCCGGTTGCTGTTGTCCAACGACTCGAACTACCCCTGGTTCATCCTGGTACCTCGTCGTGAGGCTATCAGCGAGATATTTCAATTGGATGTCGCAGACCAGCTGCAGCTTTGGCAGGAGACGACGGCGCTTTCGCAAGTGCTCAAGGACTCGTTCGATGCGGACAAATTGAATGTTGCGGCGCTGGGCAATGTCGTCAGCCAGTTGCACATGCACGTGATTGTGCGCAAGCACGAAGATGCCGCCTGGCCAGCGCCAGTTTGGGGCAGGCACCCGGCAAAACCCTACAGTTCGGAGCAGATTGCCGCCATTCGCGAGCGTTTGCGCCTGATATTGACCGATGACTTTACGTTTCTGGAGGGCTGAACCATGAGCCTGGAAGAACGCGTTACCGACCTTGAAAGCCGCCTGGCCTTTCAGGATGACACCATCCAGGCATTGAATGATGTGCTGGTCGCGCAGCAGCGGGTGGTCGAGCGTCTTCAACTGCAAATGGCTGCGTTGCTCAAGCGGCAGGAGGAAATGGTCGGCCAGTTCGAATCGTTCGAAGAGGAAGCGCCACCGCCGCACTACTAAGCAACTGCAGTAAGCAACATGCAGGCATTAAAAAACCGCGTACAGCACAGGCTGTGCGCGGTTTTTTTTCAGCCTTGAATCAGCGGCGCGGCAGTGCGGCGATCACATCTTCGGCTTGCAGGCCCTTGTCACGATTCATGACAGAGAACTCCACGCGCTGGCCTTCTACCAGGACGCGGTGGCCTTCACCGCGAATGGCCCGGAAGTGGACGAAGATATCGTCGCCGGAGTCGCGGGAAATGAAGCCGAAGCCTTTGGACGTATTGAACCACTTGACGGTGCCGGTATCGCGGTTGCTCATGTCGTAGCTTGGCGAGGCAGCGACCGGTGACGATTTGTAGAAGCTGATGCCCAGGTGCAGGGCAACAGCGATCAGGGCTGCGACCAGGCTGAACAGAACGGCAGGTTGACCGGCGATGACAGGCATCGGCGCGATCAGCGTCAGGGTCTGCAGGACTACCGCCAGAGCCAGCAGGACACTGACCAGGTTTTGCAGTTGGTGGCGCGGACCTTTGTTCCAGTAAGGGATGACAGGTGCAAGCGTGAGATTGAGCAGGCCGAAAAAGGCCAGGTACAGCGCATCAGGTTGTTGCAGGTAAGGCAAGGCTTCAGGGTGCAGGCTAGGGATGAAGGACAGCAGCAAGGCTGCTGCGCCTATCAACAGATGGACGATTTTCAACATTTTGATTAACTCACGTTAAGACAGCTCACAAGGAAGAGCTGATGGCGCACGGTTCGCTTCAAGACAATAAGGAGGCGTTGGACACGTGCCCGGTATCAGCCTATGCGCCATGCCCGGAAAAATAGGCACTGGCGACACGTCGTCTATTTAACAGCAAAGCCGCAGGCTACTCAAATCAGGGCGTCCGGCGGCTCTTTGGCGGTGATTTGTCGCAGGTTGTCCGAAGTTTCGCGGCTGCGGTAAGGCGGGTGACTTGCTGATCCGCGTATGCAGGTGCATGAAAAGTGGTGTGGATGCTTGGCGCTCTTCTTTCCTACGCCATTGCGTAGGTGCTTCTGAAGGAGGCATCGCTTCGCTGCGTGGGAAAACGTCCGGAGTAGGATGAGCTCCAAGGTCTGCCATAAGTTGTTGGCTTATCCTACGTCGAGGGTCATAAAGTCGGCTGGAAAATACCTTTGCACCTGCGTTTTTATAAGTCGACAGGCAGTTGCGCTTTAAGAAACCAGGATGGCAAAGGAGTGTCAGCGTTATGGTTTATCAAAGGCAAGAAGACGGGCGATACGGGTCGCACAAGGATGTAAGGGTTGATCCGTTTGTTCGTGAATTCGATATGGGATTGGCCCAGCCCTTGTCCCGCTCCGTACGATTGAATGGCTTCGCTACCTGTTTGCGGCTTGAGCAGGTTTATTGGGATATTTTGGGAGGGATGGCCCGGGCCAACGGTTGTTCGGTCAGTAGCCTGTTATCCCATGTGGATCGCGAAGTTCACTTGCGTCATGGCGGTGTCAGGAATTTCAGTGGATTGGTGCGGGTTGTCTGTGTCGTACACAGCCTCAAGGAAGGGGGATGCATCGTCACCGCCTAGTCAGGGCGGTGAAAACGGCAGAGTGTCGGTCTGTGCAGTCTTACGGCTGCACAGGCCGCATTTAATGGATATAATCCCGCTCTTTGCCGCGAAACCCAGCGTGTGCGGTAGCAATCTGATCGCCGAGACAACCTCCATGCCGATGTACGATTATCAATGTGCTTCCTGTGGTCATCAGTTGGAAGCCATTCAAAAGATCAGCGATGCACCGCTGGTCGACTGCCCTGCCTGTCAGGCGCCAGAGCTTAAGAAAATGCTGTCCATGCCGGGCTTTCGCCTCAGCGGCACGGGTTGGTACGAAACCGATTTCAAGACCGGTTCCAAGAAGAACCTGGCCGGCGGCGACAAAGCTGACTAAGGTCCTGAACCTGAATTGAACGACACACGCGAGCTTTTGCATCACCCGGCGCCTTTTTAAAGGCGGGGCTGCTGTAGGATCTCCAACCGAATTTCGAATTACGAGAAGTGAAACCACGACCATGATGCGCAGCCATTATTGCGGCCAACTGAACGAAAGCCTGGACGGCCAGGAAATTACCCTTTGCGGATGGGTTCACCGTCGCCGTGACCACGGTGGGGTGATTTTCCTCGATATCCGTGATCGTGATGGTCTGGCCCAGGTCGTGTTCGATCCGGACCGCGCTGAAACCTTCGCCGCAGCCGATCGCGTGCGCAGCGAGTACGTCGTGAAGATCACCGGCAAGGTTCGCCTGCGTCCGGCCGGTGCGACCAACGCCAACATGGCGTCGGGCATGATCGAAGTCCTCGGCTACGAGCTGGAAGTGCTGAACGAATCGGAAACCCCGCCGTTCCCGCTGAACGAATTCTCCGACGTCGGTGAAGAAACCCGCCTGCGCTATCGCTTCCTCGACCTGCGTCGCCCGGAAATGGCCGAGAAGCTGCGTCTGCGCTCGCGCATGACCACCAGCATCCGTCGCTTCCTGGACGAGAACGGCTTCCTCGACGTCGAGACGCCGATCCTGACCCGTGCTACCCCGGAAGGCGCGCGCGACTACCTGGTGCCGAGCCGTACTCATGCCGGTTCGTTCTTCGCCTTGCCGCAATCGCCGCAGCTGTTCAAGCAACTGTTGATGGTGGCCGGCTTCGACCGTTACTACCAGATCGCCAAGTGCTTCCGCGACGAAGACCTGCGCGCCGACCGCCAGCCGGAATTCACCCAGATCGACATCGAGACCAGCTTCCTCGATGAAAAAGAGATCATGGGCCTGACCGAGCAAATGATCCGCAACCTGTTCAAGGAAGTGCTGGGCCTGGAATTCGGCGAGTTCCCGCACATGACCTTCGAAGAAGCCATGCGCCGCTACGGTTCCGACAAGCCAGACCTGCGTAACCCGCTGGAACTGGTGGACGTGGCCGACCAGCTCAAGGAAGTCGACTTCAAGGTGTTCAGCGGCCCGGCCAACGACCCGAAATGCCGCATCGCCGCCCTGCGCGTGCCTGGCGGCGCGAGCATGCCGCGCAAGCAGATCGACGACTACACCAAGTTTGTCGGCATCTACGGTGCCAAGGGCCTGGCGTACATCAAGGTCAACGAGCGTGCGAATGGCGTTGACGGTCTGCAATCGCCGATCGTGAAGAACATCCCAGAAGCCAACCTCAACGTGATCCTGGATCGTGTTGGTGCAGTTGACGGCGACATCGTGTTCTTCGGTGCCGACAAGGCCAAGATCGTCAGCGAAGCGTTGGGCGCATTGCGCATCAAGCTCGGTCACGACCTGAGCCTGCTGACCTGTGAATGGGCTCCGATGTGGGTCGTTGACTTCCCGATGTTCGAAGAGAACGACGACGGCAGCTTCAGCGCCTTGCACCACCCGTTCACCGCGCCGAAGTGCTCCCCGGCGGAGTTGGAAGCCAACCCGGCGGGCGCTCTGTCCCGTGCCTACGACATGGTGTTGAACGGCACCGAGCTGGGTGGCGGTTCGATTCGTATCCACCGCAAAGAGATGCAACAAGCGGTCTTCCGTCTGCTGGGCATCAACGAAGTGGAACAGGAAGAGAAATTCGGCTTCCTGCTCGACGCCCTGAAATACGGCGCACCGCCGCACGGTGGCCTGGCCTTTGGCCTGGACCGTCTGGTGATGCTGATGACCGGCGCCCAGTCGATCCGTGAAGTGATCGCCTTCCCGAAAACCCAGAGCGCGGCCGATGTCATGACCCAGGCGCCGGGCCAGGTGGATGCCAAGGCATTGCGCGAGTTGCACATTCGTCTGCGTGAAACGCCTAAGGCCGAGTAAGGCTGACCCGAAGGGCGCATCTGCGGATGCGCCCTTTCTTTATAGGCAGAGTTGTTCAAGATTTTTGTTTGCCGGCCGGCGCAATACAGCGCGGCGGGCAATGTTTCAAAGAGAATTCGGAGCGAGTTATGGCAGGTCATTCCAAGTGGGCGAACATCAAGCACCGCAAAGAACGTCAGGATGCCAAGAGGGGCAAGATCTTCACCAAGTGGATTCGTGAGCTGACCGTCGCTGCCCGTCAGGGTGGTGGTGATCCAGGCTCCAATCCGCGTCTGCGCCTGGCCCTGGACAAGGCTCTGGGTGCCAACATGAGCCGTGACATCATCGATCGTGCTGTCGCCCGCGGTACCGGCGCTGCCGATACCGACGACGTGGTCGAGCTGACCTACGAAGGTTACGGTCCAGGCGGCGTGGCGGTGATGGTTGAATGCATGACCGACAACCGTAACCGTACCGCGGCCGCGGTTCGCCATGCGTTCAGCAAGTGCGGCGGCAACCTCGGGACTGACGGTTCGGTGGCCTATCTGTTCGAGCGCAAGGGGCAGATCTCTTTCGCCGCCGGCGTTGACGAAGACGCGCTGATGGAAGCGGCCATGGAAGCCGACGCCGATGACGTGGTGACCAACGAAGACGGTTCGATCGACGTTTTCACCTCGTTTGCCGGATTCTATTCCGTGCGTAACGCACTGGAAGCGGCGGGCTTCAAGGGTGACGACGCGGAAATTGTCATGCTGCCGACCACCAGCGCCGAGCTCGATCTGGAAGGCGCCGAGAAAGTCCTCAAGCTGATCGACATGCTCGAAGACCTGGATGACGTGCAAAACGTCTACTCCAACGCGGAGATTCCGGAGTCGGTGGCCGCACAGCTCGGTTAAAGGGTGGCCACGATCCATGTGGGAGCGGGCTTGCTCGCGAAAGCGGTTTAATATTCAGCAACGATGTTGTCTGATAGTCCGCATTCGCGAGCAAGCCCGCTCCCACATTTATTATTCACTGAGCTGAAGATCGTGTTCTTTCTTATCCCGCAGGCGTTATGACTTTAATTCTTGGTATCGACCCTGGTTCGCGCATCACCGGTTACGGTGTGGTGCGTGATACCGGCCGTGGCTGCGAGTACGTCGCCTCCGGTTGTATCCGCACCGGTGCCGGCGAGCTGGCTGAGCGACTGCAGATTGTCTATCGCGGGGTGCGGGAGATCATTCAGACCTACCATCCGGTGACCATGGGGATCGAAAAGGTGTTCATGGCCCGTAACGCTGATTCCGCCCTGAAACTGGGGCAGGCCCGTGGCGCAGCGATCGTGGCGGGTGCCGAGGAAAGCCTGGAAATTGCCGAATACAGCGCAACCCAGGTCAAGCAGGCAGTGGTCGGTACCGGCTCGGCCAACAAGGAGCAGGTGCAGATGATGGTCATGCACATGCTCAAGCTGACCAGCAAGCCGCAGATCGATGCTTCGGACGCCCTGGCCATTGCCATCTGTCATGCTCATACCCGCTCCAGTTTGCTGCCCCATGGTCTCGGGGCGGCACGCAGTCGTGGCGGGCGCCTGCGTCTCTGATAGCATCAGCAATCATTTTCATGGGGTGAGGGCGTTTCGCCTGGGTTGTCGGCGCCACTCCCTTGCTCCATCAGTCGCTGGCCCAGAGCTGGCCAACGCTCAAGGATTTGTAACGTGATTGGACGTTTGCGCGGCACCCTGGCTGAGAAGCAGCCTCCACACCTGATTCTGGATGTAAACGGTCTGGGTTATGAACTCGAAGTGCCCATGACGACCCTCTATCGCTTGCCGTCGGTCGGTGAGCCGCTGACGTTGCACACTCATCTGGTCGTGCGTGAAGACGCACAGTTACTCTATGGTTTCGTCGGCAAGCGTGAGCGCGATTTTTTCCGCGAGTTGATCCGCCTCAATGGTGTCGGGCCGAAACTGGCGCTGGCCTTGATGTCGAGTCTGGAAGTCGACGAACTGGTTCGTTGCGTACAGTCCCAGGACACTTCGGCGCTGACCAAGGTGCCAGGTGTGGGCAAGAAAACCGCCGAGCGTTTGCTGGTGGAGCTCAAGGATCGCTTCAAGGCCTGGGAAACCGTGCCGGCCATGTTTGCCCTGGTGCCGAACCAGCCGGATGGACCGGCTCCGGTGAACACTGCTGAAAATGACGCCGTCAGCGCCCTGATCTCCCTGGGCTACAAGCCGCAGGAAGCGAGCAAGGCGGTGTCTGCGATCAAGGAGAAAGGTTTGAGCAGTGAAGACATGATCCGTCGCGCCTTGAAGGGAATGATCTAAGTGATTGAAGCTGATCGTCTGATCGCCGCCACGCACAGTCCGCGTGAGCGCGAAGAAGTCCAGGACCGGGCGATCCGCCCGGTCAGCCTGGCGGAATACATTGGCCAGCCGACCGTTCGCGAGCAGATGGAGTTGTTCATTCAGGCGGCTCGCGGTCGTAACGAGTCCCTGGATCACACGCTGATCTTCGGGCCGCCGGGCCTGGGCAAGACCACCCTCGCCAACATCATCGCCCAGGAAATGGGGGTGTCAATCAAGAGCACTTCGGGGCCGGTGCTGGAGCGTCCGGGTGATCTCGCCGCACTGTTGACCAACCTTGAGCCTCACGATGTGCTGTTCATCGACGAAATCCATCGCCTGTCGCCCATCGTTGAAGAAGTGCTGTACCCGGCCATGGAAGATTTCCAGCTCGACATCATGATTGGCGAAGGCCCGGCTGCGCGTTCGATCAAGCTCGATCTGCCACCGTTCACCCTGGTTGGCGCAACGACCCGGGCAGGCATGCTGACCAACCCGTTGCGCGACCGTTTCGGCATCGTTCAGCGTCTTGAGTTCTACAATAACGCCGACCTGTCGACGATCGTCAGTCGTTCGGCGAGCATCCTGGGTTTGCCGCTGGACCCGGAAGGCGCCTTCGAAATCGCCCGCCGTGCCCGTGGCACGCCCCGGATTGCCAACCGACTGTTGCGCCGGGTGCGTGATTTCGCCGAAGTTCGCGCCAAGGGGCATATCACCAAGCCGATTGCCGACCTGGCGCTGAACCTGCTGGACGTCGATGAACGTGGCTTCGATCACCAGGACCGGCGTCTGTTGCTGACCATGATCGAGAAGTTCGATGGCGGGCCGGTCGGGGTCGACAGCCTGGCGGCCGCCATCAGCGAAGAGCGTCACACCATTGAAGACGTGCTGGAGCCCTATCTGATCCAGCAGGGTTACATCATGCGCACGCCAAGGGGGCGAGTGGTGACGCGGCATGCCTATCTGCATTTCGGTTTAAACATTCCGTCACGATTGGGCGAAATGCCCGTGGCAGACGAGTTCCTCGGTGCCAGTGACGATTAATTAACATTGCGTGCTGATTTTTTCGGGCAATGTAGGGTCCCAGCACCGTACTTTCGCAAGAAAGCCGCAGATCAATGAAAAACAGTTGCCTGGCCGGATTGGCAACCTGAGGAGTAAGCACTAGAGTATGCGCGCGCAAAACGGGCTTGAGCCATTCGCACATCGTTGTCGCGTTTATTACGAGGACACCGATGCGGGCGGCATCGTGTATTACGTCAATTACCTCAAGTTTATGGAACGGGCTCGAACCGAGCGGCTGCGAGATCTGGGCTTTGCCCAATCACAGCTGGCAGGGGAGGACCTGTTGTTCGTCGTGCATTCCAGCGAAGCGCGCTATCACGCGCCGGCGCGACTGGACGACGAACTGCTGGTAAGCGCTGAAGTAATCGAATTGAACCGTGCCAGCCTGCGCTTCAAGCAGCAGGTCAGGCGGGCAACGGATAATGCACTGCTCTGCGAAGGGCAGTTTCTGGTGGCCTGTGTGCGCACTGAAAGTTTGAAACCCCGGGCCATTCCCGAAGCTCTACGAGCGGCCTTTGCCGACGTGAGCGGCGCGGGTACACACTCAAAGCAGGAGATAAAGCGTGGAAGCTAACGTCGTCGACCATTCCTCCATGTGGAGCCTGGTCAGCAATGCCAGTATCGTGGTGCAACTGGTAATGCTGACCCTGGTAGCCGCATCGGTGACCTCGTGGATCATGATCTTTCAGCGCAGCAACTTGCTGCGCGCCGGTCGACGTGCCCTGGAGAGCTTTGAAGAGCGCTTCTGGTCGGGTATCGACCTGTCCAAGCTGTACCGTCAGGCCGGCAGCAACCCGGACCCCGATTCGGGTGTCGAGCAAATCTTCCGTGCCGGTTTCAAGGAATTCTCCCGCCTGCGCCAGCAGTCAGGCGTTGATCCGGAAGCGGTCATGGAAGGCGTGGCCCGTGCCATGCGCGTTGCGATTTCCCGCGAGGAAGAAAAGCTCGAACAGAGCCTGCCCTTTCTCGCCACTGTCGGTTCCGTCAGCCCCTACATCGGTCTGTTCGGTACCGTCTGGGGGATCATGAACTCCTTCCGTGGCCTGGC
This sequence comes from Pseudomonas sp. FW305-70, assembly GCF_058783925.1. Lineage (NCBI taxonomy): Bacteria > Pseudomonadati > Pseudomonadota > Gammaproteobacteria > Pseudomonadales > Pseudomonadaceae > Pseudomonas > Pseudomonas sp. FW305-70. Next base: position 6,108 of record NZ_JBYSYZ010000053.1, on the reverse strand, counting down.
CACCGCCCAACAAGCGACCCTGGCCACTGTGGCCCCGGGTATCGCCGAAGCACTGATCGCCACGGCCATCGGTCTGTTCGCGGCCATTCCAGCCGTTATCGCTTACAACCGTTTTGCTGCTCGCAGCGAAACCCTGCTGGGCCGCTACTACACCTTCGCCGACGAGTTCCAGGCGATCCTGCACCGCAAAGTGCACACCAGCGAAGAATAAGCAGGTAATTTCCAATGGCTTTAATCGCTCGAGCTCGCAAAAAGCGCAAGCCGGTCGCCGAGATGAACGTGGTGCCCTACATCGACGTGATGTTGGTGCTGCTGGTCATCTTCATGGTGACCGCGCCGATGCTCAATCAGGGCGTGAAAGTTGATCTGCCCAAGGTTTCCAGCGAAGCCTTGCCGCAGGACAACAACACCCAGGTCCTGACCATTTCCATCAAATCCGACAAGACCTACTACTGGAACCTTGGCAGCGAAGTCGACACGGACAAGCAGCAGGACCGGGCCATGACGTTGCCGCAAATGACTGACGCGGTGACCAAGATCATTCGCGTCGGCAACGAAGGCGGCAAGCACACCCAGGTCTTCATTCGCGGCGACAAATCCGTCGATTACGGTTCCGTCATGGGGGCCATGGGCGGGTTGCAGAAAGCCGGGGTCGGTAATGTTGGCTTGATTACCGAGGCGCCCTGATGCAGCAACAGCGAGAGCCGTCCGCCTCGGAAAGCTACTTCTGGCCTAGTGTCTGGGCGATTGGCTTGCACGTGCTGGTGTTCGGCATGTTGTTCGTCAGTTTTGCCTTTACCCCGGAGCTGCCGCCGGCCAAGCCGATTGTCCAGGCGACCTTGTACCAGCTGAAATCGAAAAGTCGGGCGACCACCCAGACCAATCAGAAGATTGCCGGAGAGGCGCAGAAATCTGCTGCGCGTCAGACCGAAGTCGAGCAGATGGAGCAGAAAAAGGTCGAGCAGGAAGCGGTGAAGGCTGCGGAACAAAAGAAAGAAGAGGCGGCTCAAAAGGCCGAGGAAGCCAAGAAGGCCGACGAGGCTCAGAAAGCGGACGAGGCGAAAAAGGCTGATGAAGCCAAGAAAGCCGACGACGCGAAGAAAGCCGCGCAAGCCAAGAAGGCAGAAGAGAAACAATTGGCTGATATAGCCAAGAAGAAAGCTGAAGAAGAAGCCAAGAAGGCTGCTGAAGAAGAGGCCAAGAAAGCGGCCGCTGAAGAAGCCAAGAAAAAGATCGTCGAAGACGCGAAGAAGAAAGCCGCGGAAGACGCCAAGAAGAAAGCCGAGGCTGAAGAGGCGAAGAAGAAAGTCGCCGAGGAAGCGAAGAAGAAAGCTGCTGCCGATGCTGCGAAGAAGAAATCGCAGGACGCGGCGCGTAAATCCGCCGAAGACAAAAAGGCCCAGGCCCTGGCAGATTTGCTTTCCGATACGCCGCAGCGTCAGCAGGCCTTGGCCGATGAGCAGGGTGACGAAGTCGCCGGCAGTTTCGATGACCTGATTCGTGCGCGTGCAGCGGAAGGCTGGGCTCGTCCACCTTCGGCACGCAAAGGCATGACGGTCGTATTGCAAATCGGCATGTTGCCGGACGGTACGGTGACTTCGGTCAGCGTGTCCAGGTCCAGTGGCGACGGTCCGTTTGACGCATCGGCTGTTGCAGCAGTGAAGAATATTGGACGTTTGACAGAAATGCAGGGAATGAAGCCGAGTGATTTCGCTCCGTATCGTTCATTCAAGATGACATTCACACCTGAGGATCTAGCCTTGTGAGAAACCTTCTTCGAGGAATGCTGGTCGTTATCTGCTGCATGGCAGGGATGGCGATGGCAGATGAGAAAAACATTCTGGTTACCAGCGGCAGCGATCGGGCGACCCCGATCGCCGTTGTTCCGTTCGGCTTCCAGGGCGGTAGCGTGCTGCCGGACGACATGGCGGAAATCATTGGTAACGACCTGCGCAACTCGGGTTACTACTCGCCGATTCCAAAGCAGAACATGATCAGCCAGCCGAGCCAGGCCGGCGAAATCATCTTCCGTGACTTCAAGGCACTGGGTGCCCAGTACGTCATGGTCGGCAGCATTGTTCCGGCGGGCGGTCGCCTGCAGGTGCAATATGCACTGTTCAACGTAGCCACCGAGCAGCAAGTGCTGACCGGCAGCGTGTCGGGCGGTGTCGATCAGTTGCGCGACATGGCGCACTACATCTCTGACCAGTCGTTCGAAAAACTCACGGGTATCAAGGGTGCCTTCTCGACTCGCCTGCTGTACGTAACGGCCGAGCGTTTCTCCGAGAACAACACTCGCTACACCCTGCAGCGTTCGGACTACGACGGTGCCCGCGCCGTGACCCTGCTGCAATCGCGTGAGCCGATCCTGTCGCCGCGTTTCGCACCGGATGGCAAGCGCATCGCTTATGTCTCCTTCGAGCAGAAGCGTCCGCGTATCTTCATGCAGAACATCGACACCGGTCGCCGTGAGCAGATCACCAACTTCGAAGGCCTGAACGGTGCGCCTGCCTGGTCGCCGGATGGCAATCGTCTGGCGTTCGTGCTGTCCAAGGACGGCAACCCGGACATCTATGTGATGAACCTGGGCTCGCGTCAGATCAGCCGTGTCACCAACGGTCCTGGCATCAACACCGAACCGTTCTGGGGCAAGGATGGCTCGACCATCTACTTCACTTCCGACCGTGGCGGCAAACCGCAGATCTACAAGACCAGCGCCGGTGGCGGCGGTGCCGAACGCGTGACTTTCGTCGGCAACTACAACGCCAACCCTAAATTGTCGGCTGATGAAAAGACGCTTGTCATGATTCACCGTCAGGATGGCTTCACCAATTTCAAGGTGGCGTCCCAGGATTTGCAACGCGGTAGTGTAAAAATCCTCACTGATAGCACTCTGGACGAGTCGCCTACTGTCGCGCCCAACGGCACCATGGTAATCTACGCCACCCGCCAGCAGGGCCGGGGAGTCTTGATGCTCGTGTCCATCAATGGACGCGTAAGGCTCCCGCTTCCTACCGCACAAGGCGAAGTCAGAGAACCTTCCTGGTCCCCTTACCTGAACTGACGCGGCGCTATACGTTGTACTTAACACACTGGGGTTCATTAGGAGTTTCACGATGGAAATGCTGAAGTTTGGTAAATTTGCTGCGCTGGCACTGGCCATGGCTGTAGCTGTAGGTTGCTCGTCCAAAGGCGGCGACAATGCCGGTGAAGGCGCGGTAGATCCAAACGCTGGTTACGGCGCAAACACTGGTGCAGTTGACGGCTCCCTGAGCGAAGAAGCTGCACTGCGCGCTATCACCACTTTCTACTTCGAATACGACAGCTCGGACCTGAAGCCAGAAGCCATGCGCGCTCTGGACGTTCACGCCAAAGACCTGAAAGCAAACGGCGCTCGCGTTGTTCTGGAAGGCAACACCGACGAACGCGGTACTCGTGAGTACAACATGGCACTGGGCGAGCGTCGTGCGAAAGCCGTTCAGCGTTACCTGGTACTGCAAGGTGTTTCCCCAGCTCAGCTGGAACTGGTTTCCTACGGCGAAGAGCGTCCAGTTGCTACCGGCAACGACGAGCAGTCCTGGGCTCAAAACCGTCGCGTCGAACTGCGTAAGTAATTCGTCATGCGAACGTGCCGTCGTGCTGTAACTGTTCTGGCTCTCAGCCTCGCGCCGCTTGCGGCCTGGGCTGCGGTTCCTGTGGTCGATAATGACTCCGGCTATAACAATAGCGGGAGCAGTTATCCGCCTGCAGGTTACGGTACGAACGGCGCCTATGCCGGGGGAGGGGTTTCGACCCCTGTCTCGGCACAGGGCCAGCTGTTCAACCAACTGCAACAAATGCAGGAACAGATCTCGCGCCAACAGGGTGTGATCGAAGAACTGCAAAATGATGTAGCGCGCATGAAGCAGGAAAGCCTGGAGCGATACCAGGATCTTGATCGGCGCATAGGAACCGGCGTTGCACCAGCCGCGACTCCTGAAAATTCTTCCACCGGTGGTGAATCGAACGCCCCCGGTGCAGCCGCAGGTGCAGCAGCTGGCGCAGCCGCCGCTCAGGCACCTGCCGCGGGTAGCGAACCGGCAGATCCGGCGAAGGAAAAGCTCTATTACGATGCTGCCTTCGACCTGATCAAGGCCAAGGATTTCGACAAGGCCAGCCAGGCTTTCGCCGCATTCCTGCGCAAATACCCGAACAGTCAGTACGCGGGCAATGCCCAGTACTGGCTGGGCGAAGTGAACCTGGCCAAAGGCGATCTGCAAGGTGCAGGTCAGGCATTTGCCAAGGTTTCGCAGCTGTATCCCAAGCACGCCAAGGTGCCTGATTCGCTGTACAAGCTCGCTGATGTAGAGCGCCGTCTCGGTCATACCGACCGGGTCAAAGGCATTCTGCAGCAGGTCGTGTCCCAGTATCCGGGCACTTCCGCTGCTCAGCTGGCGCAGCGTGACCTGCAGAAAATGTAAGGCGGCTTGAGCCGTTTCAAAGAAACCCGCGCTTGTCGCGGGTTTTTTCGTTAGAATTCACCCCCTTTTTCTGAAACACGCTTTTTGGGATCTGCGCATTGCCGGGGTTCCTTGAAGTGCCTGACGGAGGCGGACAGCCTGTTTAGCTGTTACGCCCGTGGCGACTATGCAAGACACATTGAGAATCACCGAAGTTTTCTACTCGTTGCAGGGTGAAACTCGGACTGCCGGCCTGCCCACGGTTTTTGTGCGCCTGACCGGTTGCCCGTTGCGTTGCCAATACTGCGACAGCGCCTACGCGTTCACCGGCGGAACCATTCGCACCCTCGACGACATCCTCGAGCAGGTCGCCGGTTTCCGCCCGCGTTATGTCTGTGTCACGGGCGGCGAGCCCCTGGCGCAACCCAACGCCATTCCCTTGCTCAAGCGCTTGTGCGACGCCGGTTACGAAGTGTCACTGGAAACCAGTGGCTCTATCGATATCTCGTCAGTAGATTCCCGGGTCAGTCGCGTTGTCGACCTGAAAACCCCGGGTTCGAAGGAAGCGCACCGCAATCGCTACGAAAACATCGAGCTGCTCACGCCCAACGATCAGGTGAAGTTTGTCATCTGTTCGCGGGAGGACTATGACTGGTCCGTTTCCAAACTGATCCAGTACGGTTTGGACCGGCGCGCCGGCGAAGTCCTGTTCTCGCCAAGCCACCATGATCTCAATGCCCGGGACCTGGCGGACTGGGTGGTGGCGGACAACCTGCCAGTGCGTTTGCAATTGCAGCTGCATAAATATCTATGGAATGACGAGCCGGGGCGCTGAAATGACTGAACAACTCAACACTGCTGAAAAACGTGCGGTCATCCTGCTGTCCGGTGGCCTGGACTCGGCGACCGTGGTAGCCATGGCACGCGCCGAAGGCTACAGCTGCTACACCATGAGCTTCGACTACGGTCAGCGCTCTCACGCCGAACTGTACGCCGCCGAGCGCGTGGCGCGGGATCTGGGTGTGGTCGAGCACAAGGTGATCGGCCTGAACCTGAACGGCATGGGTGGCTCGGCGCTGACCGACCGCAGCATCGATATACCGGAAGAGCTGGGTGAGGGCATTCCTGTCACTTACGTGCCTGCGCGTAACACGGTGTTCCTGTCCCTGGCCCTGGGTTGGGCTGAAGTGCTCGGTGCGCGGGACATCTTCATCGGCGTCAATGCGGTGGATTACTCCGGTTACCCGGACTGCCGCCCCGAGTTCATCGAATCGTTCGAGCGCATGGCCAACCTGGCAACCAAAGCCGGCGTGGAGGGCAATGGCTTCCGCATTCAGGCGCCGCTGCAGAACCTCAGCAAGGCGCAGATTGTCCAGGCGGGCGTGAAGCTTGGCGTGAACTACGGGCTGACCGTTTCCTGCTATCAGGCCGACGATGATGGCCGTGCGTGCGGCAAATGCGACAGCTGCCGACTGCGCGCGGAAGGCTTTGCAGCGGCCGGAATCAGCGATCCAACACCTTATTTTTGATTATTTTCAAAATAGGTGTTGAATAGTCCTTAAAAATCAGTATTATACGCGCCACCACACAGCGGGTCGTTAGCTCAGTTGGTAGAGCAGTTGGCTTTTAACCAATTGGTCGTAGGTTCGAATCCCACACGACCCACCAT
>NZ_JBYSYZ010000052.1:0-33029 GCF_058783925.1 Pseudomonas sp. FW305-70 | reverse complement strand
CCCTGCGCCCCTGCGCCCCCTTTACCCCCAATGTTGGGGACAACCGCCCGTTTGATCACTTCCCGGTCTATCGGCCACGACTGCGTCAACGCCTTTGTTCAGGCCTCTGCCGGGCGTTTTCGCTGATTGGTATGGAAGTTGCCCCTCCCTGGCAACTGACCCATCCCCAAAGGGCAGGTACTTCGACAGAGGGAATACCCATGCACCCTTTTCTGTGCAAAACCGCGACCGCGCTGGGCGTGATCGCTCTGGCCCAAGGCATCGCCCAGGCAGCGCTGTTTGCCGTAGACCCGGGACCCTACCTGCCAGCCAATGGCAACTTCGCCGCCTGGTATCAGGATGCCCACGGCCGAACCCTTGACCTGTGCTTGTCAAAGGCTGTCAGTTCCAGGGTTGCCAGCGCGCCTGGCGCTCCGACTTACATGTGCTCGTTGATCCCTAACCCCGGGATTTTCGACGACACCCAACCGTTGGTCTTCCCGACCAATTTCCCCGACGAAGCGTTCTGGGCGACAGGCGAAACGACCATCGTCGACGCCGCCCGAGGCATCGACCTGACCTATGTCTCGGCGCTCGAAGCCGCCTTCAGCGGGGGTGATCCGCTGGAGGGCGATCAGATCAGCTTCGCCCGTATCCGTATCCGCGTCGACGTGCCCGTCGCCGGTACCTATGTCATCACCCACCCCTATGGCGTCGAGGTATTCAATATCGACACCCCCGGCCGGCGGGCGATCAACATGACCCGGGACATCGGCATCGGTGCGCCAAAAACCTATGACGGCGCGCTCAAGGGTGACGTCGGGCCGTTCCTGCGCAGCGTCAACGGCCCCTACACCGAGACCAACCCGAGCACGGGCCAGGCGGAAAAATTCGTCGGCGATCCGAACCTCAACGAAGCCGTGACCGGCAGCCCGTTCAACACCAACTACGTGCGTATCGAAGGCCCCAATGGCCTGGACTTGCGCACCAACCTCTTCGCCGTTTCCGGCAAGTTGTCATCGGTGGTCCGGCCGACCCCGGTCATCGCCGAACGCAGCACCTACTCGCGACATGCCGGCGCCAGCGCACCGGTGGCCCAGCAGGATGTGTTCGTGTTGGCCCCACCGCCACCGGCCAGCGTGACCCTGACCAGCAACAACCCGGTACTGAACTTCTCTGAAGCGGACACCACCGGCCACTGGTATGCGCAGTCGCCGAACAATCCGACCCTGCCGGGCACCTTGCAGGTGACCGCCGACAACCACCTGGCGATCACCAGCAGCACGCCGACCGTCTTGCCCATGCCGCTGACCGACCTGGTGACGATCTCACGTGCCGAGTACAGCCTGAGCACCGGGCAAATCAGCATCACGGCCTCGACCAGCGACGAAACCTCGCCACCGGTGCTCACCGCTACCACCGGCTCCGGTCTTGCCATCGGCGCCCTGAGTGGCGACGGCGCCGTGAAAAGCCTGGCCACCGGCATCACACCGATTCCGCCAGCCCAGGTTCGCGTGACGTCATCCAATGGCGGCAGCGATACCGAAGAAGTGGTCATCGTGCAATGAACGCTCACATGCCCGGATCCTCATCAGGAGGCATCATGAACAAATGGCCACGCCTGGCGGTCAACGCCCTGGGACTGACTCTATCGCTGTCCGGCAGTGCTTTCGCGCAACTCGCCGCCGTCGATCCCGGCCCCTACACCTTTGCCACCGGGAAATTCCCCATCTGGTATCAGGACAACAATCAGCTGTCGATGGAACTGTGCCAGTCCCGCGCCGTCAGCACACGGGTCGCTGCCAGTGTGCCACCGGCGTACATGTGCACCCTGCTGCCGACACCCGGGATTTTCGACGACACCCAGCCGATGGTGTTCCCGGATAACTGGCCGGACGAAGCCTTCTGGTACCTGGCCGAAACCAGCATCCCCGACAATGCCGCCGGCTATGGCATGGACGCCTATGTCGCCGGGATCGAGGCTGCCTTTGCCGGCGGCAACCCGGTCGACGGCGACCAGATCAGCTTCGCGCGGATTCGCATGCGGATAAATGTTCCCACTGCCGGGACCTACACCATTACCCACCCCTATGGTGTGGAAACGGTCAACGTCACCACTCCCGGACGTCGTGCGATCAACATCACCCGGGACGTCGGCATCGGTGCACCGGGGGTTTTCAGCGGTGCGGTCAACGGTGCGATCGGACCGTTCCTGCGCAGCGTCAACGGCCCCTACACCGCGGTGAATCCGGACACCGGCGCCATCGAAACCTTCATCGGCGACCCGAACCTCACCGAGGCCGTGACCGGCAGCCCCAACAACACCAACTTCGTACGCATCCAGGGCCCGGCCGGGACCCTGCAGACCAACCTCTTCACCGTGGCCGGCAAGGTGCTCGACAGCCGCGCGCAAACCGCGGTGGACATGAGCCGTGCCACCTACCGGCGCACCGCCGGCACGGGGGGCAACAACACCCGGGTCGAAGTGTTCGCCAAAGCCGACAATGGTTCGACCCTGTGCTTTCGCGAAAGCATCGCCCTGGTGCCCGGCCCGCCGCCGACGCCTTGCCAGACCAACATGGTGAGCGATGACAACGGCACGTTCTTCGCCCAGCATCTGCTGGCCAACGGCACCGTGCCGCCGGTCGTGGTGGTCACCGCCACCAACCCGGCCGGCACCACCCGCCCGACCGCGGTGTCGAGCAAGCTCTCGGACCTGGTGAAAATCCAGACCGCCAGTTATAGCTGGAGCAACCACAGCCTGCTGATCGAGGCCACCTCCACAGACGAAGTGGTGGTACCGGACATGGTCGCCCAGGGTTACGGACGGCTGTCGAAAACCGGCACCCTGCAACGTCTGACGGTGGCTGACCTGTCCCAACCACCTGCAACCGTCACGGTGAAATCCGCCGCCGGCGGCAGTGACACCGAGCCGGTCGTAGTCGTCGGCACTGCACCGGACACCGGCGCGAACCAGGCACCGATCTGCGTCGCCGATACCGGCAGCACCAGCTTCGGCGTGCCGATCACCCTCAATCTGCTGGCCAACGACAGGGACCCTGATGGCAACACGCCGCTGAGCATTACCGCGCTGACCCCACCGGCTGCCGGCCAGGGCACCGTGGCATTGAGCGGCACCACGGCGGTGGTCTACACCCCTCCCGCCGTGGTCAACGCGCCGCTGACCGCGACCTTCACCTACAAGGCCCAGGACGTCAAAGGCCTGGCCTCGACGACGGCGGCAACCGTGACCATTACCGTGGCGCCTAACCGGCCTCCGGTGGCGGTCGCCGATGCCGTCACGACACTGGGTGTGGCGATCCCGATCAGCGTGCTGGCCAACGACACCGATCCGGAAGGCAACCTGCCGCTGGCCGTCGCCAGCTTCACTCCACCACCGACAGGTCGCGGCACCGTCAGCAGCAACGGCACGGTGCTCACCTACACCCCACCGGCCTCCGTCCCCACGGCCTTCACCACGACCTTCACCTACTTCGCCCGGGACAGCTTCGGCGCCGTGTCGACGACGCCGGCCACGGTCACGGTGCAGGTTTCGCCACGGCCTGTTGCGGAAACCTTCGCAGTGACCACCGCAACGGTCAGAGCCCGCTCCAACAACCGCTTCACCTGGGACTTTGCCGGCACCTCATCGGTGACCACCGGCAACACCATCACCGTCAAGGTCACTACCCCTGCCGGGCTGGTCACCCTGGGCACCACCTCCGTACCGGTGAATGGACGCTGGAAGTTGACGGTGAACAACACCACCACGGTGGTTCCGTCGGCCAGCCCGACCGCCACGATCAGCTCGTCCCAAGGCTCCGTGCGCACGGTGCCGGTGATCGCCAACTGAGCCCGCGCCCCATCAGCCACACTGGTTGATGGGGCCGGTTTCACCTCGGACAGCCCCATGAAAACATCGACTGGCGCCCTGCTCTGCCTGGTTCTGCTGTGCGGCATTACAGGCGTGCACACCGACGATTTGATTGGAAACGACGACCTCGGCCCCGGTGGCGGTACGGGCGCGGCTCAGGCAGACACCACTTCAACCACCGGCATTTGCCAGCGTTGATTGACCACCTGCTGCCCGGGCCCATACAGGCGCAAGATCAGGGTGAACGCCCCGCTCGCCGGCGTCGGCAACCAATTGCTCTGCTCAGGCGGCGTGGTGTTCTGCAAGATCAACGTCAACCCGCCGTCCGCGTCCATCTGCATATGATCCCGACTGCTCAGGCCGTAACGATTGATCGGGTTGGCCACCAGTTGTCGGTCCGGCAAGTCATACAACGTCAGCGACCAGAACTCGCTGGCGGGCGGCAATTGACCCGGTGCGAAACGCAGGCGATAGCGTCGCCCGCCCTGCAAGGGTTGCCCTTGATTATCCACGCGAGTGCCGGTGTAGAAGGCCTCCTCCACACTGTTGCCGTAAATGCCGACATTCGCCGCAACAGCGCGGTTGAGGTAATTGCCGTCCAGTGTTTCGCGCGTGCCGAACAGGCCGAGGGTGGTGCGTACCTGGCTCACCGCCGTTTGCAGTTGCGCCTGGGCGTCCTGAATCCCGGCGAGCAGTGCCTTGCGAGTGGCTGGCGGCAACGTCGCCGGGTCGAAGCCCTGGCCGGGCACGATGCCGATCCGCGCAAAGCGTGCGCGCAAGGCTTGCTCGGACGGTTGCGTCGGACACAGGCTGAGGATCTGGTTCAACACCGGGATAAACTCAAGCCCCAAGCCGGTCTTACTGTCCCAGGGTTGCCAGTCAATGACGGGGGCGGCCACAGGCGCTGCACTGCCGACATATTCATGCAACGAACGCAAACCGTATTGCTGCTGCAAGGCACGCACCGCCGGCAGGTCGCCGGCGTTTTTCAGACCCGTTCTGCCAAGCACCATGACGATTTCGGTTTCGCTGCGCAGCACGGCCGTGACGCCGTCCGGTGTATGGCCTTGCCAGTCGGGTCCGGCGATCAGGTAATTTCCCGCATCGCGCCCGGTGCTGAGCACGCCGACATAGGCAAAGTTGTGGGTGTACTGGTCGACCAGTTGCAGCACGTAGTAGCGGTCATCAGGCACGGCCGGCACACTCAGCACTTGCGGCTCGCTGCGCAGGTCGAGCCAGGCCCAGGAATACGGCGTGTCGTTGTTCGGCGTGACGATGTCGCGATTGCTCGGGGTGAACAACTCGCCGTAGTGACGCAAGCGGTTGAAGCCGCCGACGTACTCCGGCGCAGACGCGTTGAGCGCCTGTTTTTCCATGGTCTGGTAATGCATGAGCATGGGGTACGCGTAAATCCACGCCTCCTTGGCAATCTGGCGAAGGTCATCGGAATCAGCGGCCAGCAACCAGCCTGGAAACATCAGGCTGCCTCCCAATACCCCCATGCCACCCAACACCCGGCGACGACTGAAAATCAGGTTCACGGTTCGATCCTCGCAATCGTCGGCAACTGATAACTCCCGTCCAGTGCCCCGCCCTTGGGCAGGTACAGGCGCAACAGCAGGTTGAACGGACCTTGCGGTGTCGGCAGCCAGTTGCCCTGCGGCGTATCCTTGGGCGCATCGGCTTGCAAGGTCAGGGTCAAGCCGCCGTCGGCATCGTAGTGTAGACCAGGGCTGCGGTCGCCCAGGGCATAACGCTGGATCGGGTTGGCGGCAAGCAGTTGGGTCTTGCCGTCGTACAAGGTCAGTGACCAGAACGCATTCACCGGCGGCAATTGCCCTGCAGGGAAATGCAGGCGATAGGCGTGCTGGCCGCTGAGCATCTGCCCCTTTGCATCATGCAGCGCCATCGGGTACAGCGCTTCCACAGCATCGTTGGCGTAGATGTAGCGCCAGGCAACCGCGGCACGGGTCAGGTCGTCGTCGCCGAACTTGCCGACGTTGGACGGCGACGGCAACCAGCCCTGCTGTTCCACCGACAGCTGGCTGGACGCTGCGCGCACTTGCTCGCGACCGGCTTCGGCGCCTTGGGCGACGGCTTCGTGCAAATCCGCCGGCGCCTGGAATGTGGCGCCCGGCTTCACACCGATGGCGGCGAAACGGGCCAGTTTTTCCTGCTCGCTGGCGCTCCATTGGTGCAGCGGCGCCAAGGCGTTGAAGGTGCTGAACAGCGCCTGCGCCGGCCCCTGTCTGGTGTCCGTGTACGCTGGAAGCTGCAGCGTTGCCAAGGCTTCAGGCGCCGCGCCGCCGCTCACGGTGGACAGTGGTTGCAAGGCGTAGCCCTTGAGCACTTGAGCGGCGTCTTTCTGATCGGCTTCGCCCTTGACCTCGGTGCGCCCCAACAGGAACACCAGGCGACTCGGCGAGCGAATCACGCCGCTGAAACCCGATGGCACTTCACCCTTCCAGTCCGGCCCGGTGATCAGGTAGCGCCCCGCTTTATCACCCGTGGCGCGGGTGCCGATGTAGTCGAGGTTGTCGGTGCGCATGTCGACCAGTTGAAAGCTGTAGTAGCGCCCCTGCACGGCCGGCACGTCCAGCACCATCGGCTCGCTGCGCAAATCAAGCAAGGCTCGGGAATAGAAGGTGTCGTTGTTCGGCGACACCACTTTGTTGTCCTGCGGGCCGAGCAAGCGCGGTTCGCTGTAGAGCCGGTTGAACGGCAGCTTCGCGGCGATGGCGCTGAGCACTTTGTCGTGCTCGACGGTGGCGTAGGCGAACACGTAGGCCTCCCGGGCCAGTGCCTTCGCCTGGGGTTGATCGAGGGTTGCAGCGTGAACGGTACCCAGGCTTGCGCCCAGGGCAAGAGCGGATATCCAGTAGCGCACGGTAGATCTCCTTTAGATAAACATCGGCACACCGGCCCACTGTGGGAGCGGGCTTGCTCGCGAAAGCGGTGTGTCATTCACTCATGATGTCGACTGACACGGCCCCTTCGCGAGCAAGCCCGCTCCCACATTGGATTTTCGGTGGTTTGGCGAAGGGTTACTTGGCCCAGCGCCTCAGGTCCGACGGGGTGTAGTCGTCGGTCTTGGCGGCGAAGCCCACGCGCATCGGTTCGGTCTCTTCGTTGGCCAGGCCGCCGGCGTAGTAGCGTCCGGAGATCAGGTCGTAGGAGGTTTCCAGCACGTTGTAGGTGAAGCCGTGGTCATACTGTTGAATCGCATGCAGTTCACCGCTGCGCCACAGTTCACCGCGACTGTCGTACTGGTCCGACTGGGCGATCTGCCAGCTGTCCTCGTCCACATAAAAGCGGCGCTTGGCGTAGATGTGCCGAGCACCCGGCTTGAGGGTCGCTTCCACCACCCACACCCGATGCTTCTCGTAGCGGGCCAGGTCCTGGTTGACGTGGTTGGGCTTGATCACAGCGTCGTACTTGAGGTCGCGGCTGCCGATCTTGTAGCTGTTGTAAGGGATGAACAGCTCTTGCTTGCCCACCAGTTTCCAGTCGAAACGGTCCGGCGCTCCGTTGTAGCCGTCGACGTTGTCGGCGGTGATCAGGCCATTGCTGTAACGGGCGCTGTTGTCATAGGCGATCATCGGCGCACGCCGCACGCGACGTTGCCCCGGCAGGTATTGCCAGGCCGAACGCGGCTCGGCGACCTGGTCGATCGGCTCATGCACCAGCACCGCTTCGCCGGACAGACGCGCCGGCTCCAGCACCCGGCTCTTGAACATGAACAGGATGTTGGAACCTGGCTCCAGTCCGCCCACGGTGTCGGCGAAGTTGATCAGCGACTGGTTGCGCACGTAGCTGGTGGCGCCGTTTTCACGCACCAGTGCGGCGCTGCTGATGCGCTCGTAACTGCCGCCGCGATAACGGGTCATGTGGTTCCACATCACTTCCAGGCCTTCGGTGGGCAGCGGAAACGGAATACCCCTGGCGTAGTCATGCAAGCCGTTGCCGCCATCGGCCATGCTGGTTTTGGCCACGTTGTCGCGGCTTGCCGCCAGCACCTCTTTGGGCAGGTTGGCGCTGCGATGGGTCGGGTAGATGTTCATCTTGTAGGTCTCGGGAAAGCGCTTGAACAAGGCGATTTGCCCGGGGCTGAGAAACTTCTCGTACTGCGCCACATTCTTTGCTGTGACAGTGAACAAGGGCTTCTCGGCCGCATAAGGGTCGCTGTAGCCGCCCTTGCTGTCGACGGTGCCGGCGTTGCTCGCCAGGCCACCGGTCCAGGCCGGAATGCTGCCGTCGGCATTGGCTGCCATTTCCGAGCCCATGGGGGTCAGGGTCTTGCCCAGGGCTGCCGAATCGGTGCCCTTGGCCTGTGCCAGGCCGACGGTGCAGGCCAGGGCCAGCACGCACAATTGCATACGCATAACGGTTCTCCTTAGAAGTCTGCCTTGAAGCTGACGGATGCGAAATCGCGGTCGTCGAGGGTGCTGTAGTCGTTGGAACCGAAGAAGGCGTTGTAGGCCAGTTCCACGCTGTAATCGTTCATGTAGACGCCGGTCAGGCTCACGCCCAGCGCTTGCTGGCCTTCCTGGAACGGTCCTTGCGGATCGTAGGAATAACCCTCGACGTCATGCCGCCAGTTGACGGCCGGAATCAGGTTGATGCCCGGCAACACATCGCTGTATTCGAGGCTGGCGCGCAGGCGATAACCCCACGACCACTCGGTGGCAAAGCCTTTGTCGGTGCAGTACTGGTTGGTGACGCCGGAAGCCACGGTGTTGCACGGCGTGCCGTTGCGCGGCGCACTGCGGCCGAACGCTGCGCTACGGCCAAGGCGCTCGTCGCCCAGATCGTCGATATGCACGACACCGGCTTCACCGAACAGGCTCAGGCGTGTGGCGCCCAGCACGTTGTCGATGGCCTGGGTGGCCGAGCCGGTCATCTGCCAGACACCCTTGCGCTCCCAGGCATCGAACTGGCTGCCATTGGTGGTGCTGAAACCGGGCGGCAATTGCACCCAGGAGCTGCCCCCCGGCCCGGAAATCACAGCGACGTTGACGTCAGGTGCGTTGATCGCCAGTGGCATGTTCGGCCGATAGCTCAGCTCACCGGCCAGGGAAATCCCGGTAACCGATTCGACGCCGTTGAGGCTGATGCCGTACAGGTGAATGTTTTCCGGGAAGGCCGCCGCATAACTCGGCGCCTGGGTGCCACCGGGAAAGGTGCCGGGCAAGGAAGTGTTCCTGGCGTTGAGGGTGAAATACGGCAACCGCGAGTGATAGTTGATGTAGTAGATCGCGGCTTCAGCATCGTTCAGCGCCGGGATCATCTGGCGCAGGGCGAAGCCGAACTGGCCGTAATCGGACGGCGACTCATTGCCCCGGGAGGTGGCGTACAACCCCGCGGCCTGCATCTGATCATCGGTCTGCACCTGGCTCAGGTACAACGGCCCGCACCCCGGCTGAATCACGTCGCTACTGGCGAAGAACGTGCCGCAACCGTCGAGGACACTGGGCCGCCAGTTGTATTGGTAGAAACCTTCGAGGTTGGTGGTGTCGGTCAGGCCGAAGCTGAAGGACACCATCTCCACCGGCAACTGGCCTTCCTTGATTTCCACACCGGGACGGTTGAACGCCGAGATGTCCAGCGGGTTGATCACGTTGATGCCGTTCTGGATCAACAGCGCCTCGCCCCAGGACACCACCTGGTTACCGACCTTCACGTTCAGCGGATGCTCGGCCACCTGGAAGTCTTTCCAGACGTAGGCATCGAGGACCTGGAAGCCCTTGAACTTCGACAAGTCGTCCCAGCCCGAATCGTCGAAATCCTTGAAGCGGCCATTGCCGGTTTCATAGGCGTGGTCGTACCAGTATTTGAAGCGCAGGAACGCGCCCTGGCCCTGGCCATCGAGGCTGAAATCGGTGAGGCCCTTGAAAAGCTGCGAGATGGGATCGCCCTTCTCGAAGTTCAGCCGGTTGTCATCGGCGCTGACGCTGCTGCCATTGGCATTCACGCCCTGGGCCTGCAAGGCATTGGCGCGGGTCATCAGGCTTTTGTCGGGATTTTGCGTCGACCAACTGCTGCCCAGGCTCAGGCTGGTCCTGGTCGACAGGCTCCAGTCTTCGTTGAGGTCAAAGGTGGTGGCGCAGGCCGGCCCCGTGAGTATGGCAACAATCGCCAACGCAAGCGGTTGCGGGCGGGTATGGCCAAGCCGGTGAAGTCGTTGGCGGACTCCGGCTGTGGCCGAGCTTTTTTTTATCATTATTGGGCTCCGGTCAGGTTTGCTCAGCCCGGACACGGTGCCCAACTATCGAGCGCGACACGCAAGCGATGGCCGACAAAAAATAATCATCGGGGGGGTCTGCGGGGCGGGTGGTATTTTTTGAAGGTGTACAGGTAACGGCGACTATTGGTCCCGCCCGTACGGCGGGTCACTTTGGAAAAACGGAACGCCGCCCGGCCTGTAGGAGCGAGCTTGCTCGCGATGGAGGTCAACGATGATGCGGGGAGCCTGACACCCCGCGGTGCTCTCG
The DNA here is from genome assembly GCF_058783925.1 of Pseudomonas sp. FW305-70. NCBI lineage: Bacteria > Pseudomonadati > Pseudomonadota > Gammaproteobacteria > Pseudomonadales > Pseudomonadaceae > Pseudomonas > Pseudomonas sp. FW305-70. Next base: position 22,685 of record NZ_JBYSYZ010000052.1, on the reverse strand, counting down.
GTTTTTTCGTCGGAACGCCGCCCGGAGCAAGCTCGCTCCTACAGTGGATCGGCGTACACAAACGCTCTTCACCACTCATCAGGCCGAACGTTAGCTCGCCTGCCTTAGCGCACCAGTCGCTCGGCCAGCGCCTTGGCCTGACTCGCCACATCAGTGACGGCCGTGCTTTCCCACCACAGGCCGCGCAACGGCGGGCCCATGGCAAACAGACGGCTGGCGGGCAGCCCTTCGGCGTTCAGCACCGCGCCATCGACTTCTGCCGCGATGCCCAGGGCCAACGGCCCCGGTCGCACCAGGCCACGGGCGAGCAATTGCCGGGGCAGCGGTCGCGCGACCCGGCGCCAGTCGTATTCGATACCGCTGGAGTTGATCAGGGCAGCACCGCTGACCACGCAGGCCTGCGCCTCGCCGCGTCGTCGAAGACGGATGTTCACCCCGCCATTGATCGAAGGCTCAAGGCCCTGATATGACGCGGCGTGAATACGTAACCGTCCTTCTTTATACAAGCGCGCTACCAGTTCGGCACTCAAGGGTGGTGAGCGGTGGTGATGGCTTTCCCACCAGGGCCGCACATGCCGCACGAACTGCCGACGCTGCACATCCGTTGCCTGATGCCACAAGCGGCCAATGTGTGCCCGAACCGTGTCCAGTGGCGCCTGCCAGTCGATGCCCTGGGCGATGGCGTCCCGGCAGTGTCGACGCAATTCGCGCAGCAACTGGCGAGGTGTGCGGAGGTCCTGGTCCTCGGCGAGAAAATCCACCCAGGCCGGAGGCTGGCGGCGCACATGGGGCAGCAGCCCATGGCGGGAAAACACTTCGATCGGCCCGCGATGTCCGGCCTGTTCGAGGGACACCACGGCGTCGACCATGGTCAGGCCCGAGCCGATGATCATGACCGTCGATTGCGCATCGAGCTGCCGCATGGCTGCCACGTCCCACGGATCGAGGGCCGCCGCATTCAATCCGCTGGATTGGGTTTGTGGCGTGCGCGCAGCGGGAAACATCCCGGTGGCCAGCACCGCAAAAGCGCCCTGCAAGCATCGGCCGTCGCTCAAGGTCAAACGCACGGCGTCTGCATCGGCTTGCAAATCGACCACCTCGGCCTGCACATGCTCGACCGTCGAAACGATCAAGGCACCCACCGCCTGCGCTTCTGCGAGGCGCTGCCGAGCGTACAGGCCGAAGATTCCCCGAGGGGGAAACAGCTCGCTGATTGGCACGTGCTGCTGATCCGATTCCGGCCAGCCGCCGCCGGCAATGTAGTCGGTGAGCCATTGGGTCAGGTCGTCGGGGTTATCCGGGTCGACACTCATCCGCGCCGCGTTGCCGTTGAGCGTATGGCCCAATTCCACCGCGCTGTAGGCTTCGCCCCGCCCCAACTCGGCCCTGGGTTCGATCACCAGCACCCGACGCCGGCCCGGCAATCGCATCAACTGCGCCGCCAGCATCGCACCACTGAGGCCGCCACCGACAATCAGGACATCGGCGTCATTGTTCAAGGTCTGGCCCATCCTGCTCTCCCTGTTCAGATCACCACATTACGCACAAACCGCGCCGCTACCATCCCGTCATTGCGATAACAGTGCGGTTGGTTGCTGGCGAACATGAAGAATTCACCCGCCGCAATATTCTGTGGCCGGTCGCCGAGCATAACGGTCAGGCAACCTTCGAAGACATAAATCTGCTCGCTCCAGCCATCGGCGTCCGGCTCCGAGGGATACACCTCGCCCGGTTGCAGGCACCACTCCCACTGCTCGACTTCGCGGCTGGCGCTGGCCTTGGACAGCAACACCGCCTTACTGCCGGGAATCGTGCCGGTCCAGGCCAGTTCATTGATACGGCTGGGATCGCGGGCATCGGGAGCCTGGATCAAATCACTGAAGGCAACGTCGAGGGCTTCGGCCACGCGGTCGAGGGTGGTCAGGCTGACATTCTTTTCCCCCGCCTCGATCGCCACCAGCATTCGGCGGCTGACACCGGACTTTTCGGCCAGCGCGGTCTGGCTCAGGTCGGCGGCATGACGCAAACGACGAACATTTTGGCTGACGTGCTGGAGGACCGAAGCCCGTTGGGTAGAATCTTTGTGCACTATATTGCTCACTGAGTAGGGTTGGGCAGTATACTGCGCAACATTCGGCGCATTGTGCGTCCCCCTCCAGTAGCGTGCAAGGTCATGACGTCGGTGAATTCCCCAAAGGCTTCCTCCCGTTTCACAAGGTTCAGCAAGGCCGAATGCGTGCTGGTGCTGATCACGATGGTCTGGGGCGGGACCTTCCTGCTGGTCCAGCATGCGATGACCGTCAGCGGCCCGATGTTTTTCGTCGGCCTGCGCTTTGCCGCCGCCGCGAGCATCGTCGCCCTGTTCTCCTGGCGTCACCTGCGCGACCTGACCCTGTTCGAACTCAAGGCCGGGTCGTTCATCGGCGTGGCGATCATGCTCGGCTACGGCTTGCAGACAGTCGGATTGCAGAGCATTCCCAGCAGCCAGTCGGCATTCATCACCGCGCTGTATGTTCCGTTCGTGCCATTGCTGCAATGGCTGGTGCTGGGACGGCGTCCGGGGTTGATGCCGAGCATCGGCATCATGCTGGCCTTTACCGGGCTGATGCTGCTGTCCGGGCCGGCCGGTGCGTCGTTCAACTTCAGCCCCGGTGAAATCGCCACCTTGATCAGCGCCGTGGCCATTGCGGCCGAGATCATCCTGATCAGCACCTATGCCGGCCAGGTCGATGTGCGCCGGGTAACGGTGGTGCAACTGGCGGTCACTTCGGTGTTGTCGTTCCTGATGGTGGTGCCGACCAACGAGGCGATTCCGGACTTCTCCTGGCTGCTGCTGTGCAGCGCACTGGGCCTTGGGGCGGCGAGTGCGGCGATTCAGGTGGCGATGAACTGGGCACAGAAAAGCGTGTCACCGACCCGCGCCACGCTGATCTATGCCGGCGAGCCGGTATGGGCCGGGATTGTCGGGCGCATCGCCGGGGAACGCCTGCCGGCGATTGCCCTGGTCGGGGCCGGGTTGATTGTAGCGGCGGTGATTGTCAGCGAGTTGAAGACCAAGGGTAAAACTGCGGCTGAGGAAGAGCTGGAGCAGGAAACCCAGCGATAAACCGCGGGTTTTGAGTAGCCCGGTAGATCGCCTTCGCGAGCAAGCCCGCTCCCACAGGGGAAACGCATTCCCAGTGTGGGAGCGGGCTTGCTCGCGAAGGCGTCGGCACAGGCGAAACCCTTCTACCGGAAACAATGTGAATCAGGGCTTTTCCGTCTACCGTGTAGGATTCTGCGACAGCTTGGCGTTTGGCGATCCGGGAGCTGGCACGTATGATGCTTCACAAACTTCCGCAGATTAGAAGCCTATGTCCCTGATAGTTCTACTGCTTCTGCCTTTCATAGGCAGCTGTTTGGCGGCCGTGTTGCCGCACAATGCCCGTAACGCCGAATCCCTGCTGGCTGGCCTGATCGCCCTGATCGGCAGCGTTCAGGTCGCATTCCTGTACCCGCAGATCGCCCATGGCGGCGTCATTCGCGAAGAGTTTTCCTGGCTGCCCAGCCTGGGCCTGAACTTCGTCCTGCGCATGGACGGTTTCGCCTGGCTGTTCTCCCTGCTGGTGCTGGGCATCGGCACCCTGGTGTCGCTGTACGCCCGCTACTACATGTCACCGAATGATCCGGTGCCGCGCTTCTTCGCGTTTTTCCTGGCCTTCATGGGCGCCATGCTGGGGCTGGTGATCTCCGGCAACCTGATCCAGATCGTGTTTTTCTGGGAGCTGACCAGCCTCTTCTCGTTCCTTCTGATCGGCTACTGGCACCATCGCGCCGATGCCCGGCGCGGTGCCTACATGGCGCTGATGGTGACCGGTGCGGGCGGTTTGTGCCTGCTGGCGGGGGTCATGCTGCTCGGCCATGTGGTCGGCAGCTATGACCTGGACAAGGTCCTGGCCGCCGGCGACCTGATTCGTGCCCATGACCTCTACCCCATCCTGTTGCCCCTGATCCTGATCGGCGCCCTGAGCAAAAGCGCGCAATTCCCCTTCCACTTCTGGCTGCCCCACGCCATGGCCGCGCCGACGCCCGTATCGGCGTACCTGCACTCGGCGACCATGGTCAAGGCCGGGGTGTTTCTGCTCGCGCGGCTATGGCCGTCGCTTTCGGGCAGTGAAGAATGGTTCTACATCGTCAGCGGCGCCGGTGCCTGCACCCTGTTGCTCGGGGCGTATTGCGCGATGTTCCAGAACGACCTCAAGGGATTGCTGGCCTACTCGACCATCAGCCACCTCGGCCTGATCACCCTGCTGCTCGGCCTGAACAGCCCGCTGGCCGCCGTCGCCGCGGTGTTCCACATCCTCAACCACGCGACGTTCAAGGCCTCGTTGTTCATGGCCGCGGGCATCATCGACCACGAAAGCGGCACCCGCGATATCCGCAAACTCAGCGGCCTGTACAAGCTGATGCCGTTCACCGCCACCCTGGCCATGGTCGCCAGCGCCTCGATGGCCGGCGTGCCGTTGCTCAACGGCTTCCTCTCCAAAGAGATGTTCTTCGCCGAAACCGTGTTCATCAATGCCACGCGCTGGGTCGAGCTGAGCCTGCCGATCGTGGCAACGATCGCCGGTACCTTCAGCGTGGCCTACTCCCTGCGTTTCACCGTGGATGTGTTCTTCGGTCCGCCCGCGACCGACTTGCCTCACACCCCCCACGAGCCACCGCGCTGGATGCGCGCGCCGGTCGAGCTGCTCGTGTTCACTTGCCTGCTGGTGGGGATCTTCCCGGCGCAGGTGGTCGGCCCGTTGCTCGCGGCGGCGGCGCAACCGGTGGTCGGCGGCACCCTGCCCGAATACAGCCTGGCCATCTGGCACGGCCTGAACGCGCCGATGATCATGAGCCTGATCGCCTTGTCCTGCGGCACCGTGCTTTACCTGCTGCTGCGCAATCAATTCAAGCGCGGACGCTTCAACCGCCCGCCCGTCTTGGGTCGCCTGGACGGCAAGCACTTGTTCGAATGGGCACTGGTCGCCAGCATGCGCCTGGCCCGTCGCCTGGAGCCGCGAATTGGCACCCGACGGCTGCAGATGCAGTTGTTCCTGGTGGTGCTCGCCGCCGTGCTGGCCGGCTTGATTCCCATGCTGCACAGCAGCCTGCACTGGGGCGACCGGCCGAAGATCCCCGGCTCGATCGTCTTCGTCACCCTGTGGTTGCTGGCCATCGCCTGCGCCCTTGGCGCGGCGTACCAGGCCAAGTATCACCGTCTGGCGGCCCTGACCATGGTCAGCGTCTGCGGCCTGATGACCTGCGTCACCTTCGTCTGGTTCTCGGCGCCGGACCTGGCCCTGACCCAACTGGCGGTCGAAGTGGTGACCACGGTGCTGATCCTGCTGGGCCTGCGCTGGCTGCCACGGCGGATCGAAGAAGTCTCGCCGTTGCCGGGCAGCCTGCGCCGGGCGCGGGTGCGGCGGATCCGCGACTTGCTGCTGTCGACCGTGGTCGGTGTCGGCATGGCGTTGCTGTCCTACGCCATGCTGACGCGCCAGACCCCCAACGACATTTCCTCCTTCTACCTGAGTCGCGCCTTGCCCGAAGGCGGCGGCAGCAACGTGGTCAACGTGATGCTGGTGGACTTCCGCGGTTTCGACACCCTCGGTGAAATCACCGTACTGGTGGCCGTGGCCCTGACCGTCTACGCCCTGCTGCGCCGCTTCCGCCCGCCGAAAGAAAGCTTGCAGCTGCCGGCCCAGCAACGCTTGCTCGCACCGGATGTGGTCACCGACCTGGTCAACCCGCGTCACGCCAGCGACACCGCGCTCGGCTTCATGATGGTGCCGGCGGTGCTGGTACGCCTGCTGTTGCCGGTGGCGCTGGTGGTGTCGTTCTACCTGTTCATGCGCGGGCACAATCAGCCGGGCGGCGGCTTTGTCGCCGGGCTGGTGATGTCGGTGGCGTTCATCCTGCAATACATGGTTGCCGGCACGCAGTGGGTCGAGGCGCAAATGAGCCTGCGACCGCTGCGCTGGATGGGCACGGGCCTGATGATTGCCACGGCCACCGGCCTGGGTGCGATGCTGGTCGGCTATCCGTTCCTGACCACCCATACCTGGCATTTTTCGTTGCCGCTGCTGGGTGACATTCACCTGGCCAGCGCGCTGTTCTTCGACGTCGGCGTGTACGGCGTTGTGGTCGGCTCGACCCTGTTGATCCTCACCGCCCTCGCCCACCAATCGGTGCGTGGTCACAAAACCGCTGCCCAGCCTAAATCCGTTGCCGCCAAGGGAGCCGTCTGATGGAAGAAGTCATCGCAATCGCCATCGGCGTACTGGCCGCGTCCGGCGTCTGGCTGATCCTGCGCCCACGGACGTTCCAGGTGGTCATGGGCCTGTGCCTGCTGTCCTACGGCGTCAACCTGTTCATTTTCAGCATGGGCAGCCTGTTCATCGGCAAGGAGCCGATCATCAAGGACGGCGTGCCGCAGGATCTGTTGCACTACACCGACCCGTTGCCGCAAGCGCTGGTGCTGACGGCGATCGTCATCAGTTTCGCCATGACCGCGCTGTTCCTGGTGGTGCTGCTGGCGTCCCGGGGACTGACCGGCACTGACCATGTGGATGGCCGGGAGCCCAGGGAATGATGGCGATGACCCACCTGATCGTCGCGCCCATTCTGCTGCCGTTGCTGACGGCCGCGATCATGCTGATGCTCGGCGAGAAGCACCGGCCGCTCAAGGCCAGGATCAATCTGTTCTCCAGCCTGCTCGGGCTGGGCATTGCCGTGGCGTTGTTGCAATGGACGCAAACCACCGGCGTGCCCGGCTCCATCGGCGTGTACCTGCCGAGCAACTGGCAAGTGCCGTTCGGCCTGGTGTTGGTGGTCGATCGCCTTTCGGCGCTGATGCTGGTGCTGACCGGCATCATCGGCGTCAGTGCCCTGCTGTTCGCCATGGCCCGCTGGGACAGCGCAGGTTCCAGTTTCCACGCGCTGTTCCAGATCCAGTTGATGGGGCTTTACGGCGCATTCCTCACCGCGGACCTGTTCAACCTGTTCGTGTTCTTCGAGGTGTTGCTGGCCGCGTCCTACGGGTTGATGCTCCACGGCTCGGGTCGGGCGCGGGTGTCGTCGGGGCTGCATTACATCTCGATCAACCTGCTGGCCTCGTCGCTGTTCCTGATTGGCGCGGCGCTGATCTATGGGGTGACCGGCACGCTGAACATGGCCGATCTGGCGGTGAAAATCCCGCTGGTGTCCGAGGCTGACCGGGGCTTGCTGCACGCCGGCGCAGGGATCCTGGCCGTCGCGTTTCTGGCCAAGGCCGGCATGTGGCCGCTGAACTTCTGGCTGGTTCCGGCCTATTCCTCGGCCAGTGCGCCGGTGGCGGCAATGTTCGCGATCATGACCAAGGTCGGCGTTTACACCTTGCTGCGCCTGTGGACGCTGCTGTTCTCCGCCCAGGCCGGGGCATCGGCGTTCTTTGGCGGGGAGTGGCTGATCTACGGCGGCATGGCGACCATCGTCTGCGCCGCCCTTGCGATCCTCGCCGCGCAACGCCTGGAGCGCATGGCCAGCCTGAGCATTCTGGTGTCGGCGGGCATCCTGTTGTCGACCATCGGTTTCGCCCAGCCGAACCTGGTGGGCGCAGCGCTGTTCTATCTGTTCAGCTCGACCCTGGCCTTGAGCGCGCTGTTCCTGCTGGCCGAACTGATCGAGCGTTCGCGCTCGGCCAACGAGATACAGCTTGAAGATGAAGCCGAACTGCTGCCCCGCCCTCTGGAATCCCTGCATCCCCCCAAAGGCATCAACCTCGACGACGACCGCAAAGCCGTGGTCGGCCAGGTGATCCCGTGGACCATGGCGTTTCTCGGCCTGAGCTTCATCGCCTGCGCCTTGCTGATCATCGGCATGCCGCCGCTCTCCGGGTTTATCGGCAAACTCGGTCTGATCGGCGCCCTGCTCAATCCGCTGGGCCTGGGCAACAGCGGCGATGCACCGATTTCCAACGCTGCGTGGGGCCTGCTGGTGTTGTTGATTGTGTCGGGGCTGGCGTCGCTGGTCGCCTTCTCGCGCCTGGGCATCCAGCGCTTCTGGACGCCGGCGGAACGACCATCGCCCCTGCTGCGACGCCTGGAATGCGTGCCAATCTTTGCGCTGCTGGGCTTGAGCATTGCGCTGACCTTCAAGGCCGATCCGCTGCTGCGCTACACCCAGGCCGCCGCCGATGCCTTGTACAACCCGCAGCAATACGTGATGGCGGTACTCGACACCCGCGTCGTACCGAACCCCTCGGCCAAGGCGATCCCGCAGGAGGTGCAACCATGAAGCGCCTGTTTCCCGCCCCCTTGCTGTCGCTGGCCTTGTGCCTGCTGTGGCTGTTGCTGAACCTGTCGACCAGTCCCGGCAATCTGCTGCTGGGTGCGGCGCTGGGGTTCTGCGCGCCGCTGATGATGCGCAGGCTGCGTCCGCTGCCGGTGCGCATCCGTCGTCCGGGGGTGATCCTGCGCCTGGTCCTGCTGGTCGGGCGCGACGTGCTGGTGTCCAACCTCGCCGTGGCCTGGAGCGTGCTCAATGCCGGTCGCCGCCCGCCCCGCTCGCAATTCATCAAGGTGCCGCTGGACTTGCGTGACGCCAACGGCCTGGCCGCGCTGTCGATGATCACCACGGTGGTGCCGGGTACGGTCTGGTCGGAGCTGGCGCTGGACCGCAGCATTCTGCTGTTGCACGTCTTCGACCTGGACGACGAGGCGCTGTTCATCCAGCACTTCAAGACGACCTACGAGCGTCCGTTGATGGAGATCTTCGAATGAGCCCCTTGCTGGCGAACGCGATCCTGCTGAGCCTGTTCCTGTTTTCCCTGACGATGGTCCTGACCCTGATCCGCCTGTTCAAAGGGCCGTCGGCCCAGGACCGGGTCCTGGCGCTGGACTACCTGTACATCGTCGCGATGCTGATGATGCTGACGCTGGGTATCCGTTATGCCAGTGACACCTACTTCGAGGCGGCGCTGCTGATCGCCCTGTTCGGGTTCGTCGGCTCCTTCGCCCTGGCGAAATTCCTGCTGCGTGGTGAGGTGATCGAATGAATACGCCCTTGTCGTTGTGGGTGGAAATCCCGGTGGCGATCCTGCTGGTGCTCGGCAGCCTGTTTGCCTTGATCGGCGCCACGGGCCTGCTGCGCATGCGGGATTACTTCCAGCGCATGCACCCACCGGCCCTGGCCTCGACGCTCGGGGCCTGGTGCGTGGCGCTGGCTTCGATCATCTATTTTTCGGCGCTCAAGTCCGCGCCGGTCTTGCACGCCTGGCTGATTCCGATCCTGCTGGCGATTACCGTGCCCGTGACCACCTTGCTGCTGGCCCGGGCGGCGCTGTTTCGTAAACGCATGGCCGGGGATGATGTGCCGGCGGAGGTGAGTAGTCGGCGGACCGAGAGCGGCAGCTAGACCAAGGATTTGTATCGACTGGACCGGCCTCTTCGCGAGCAAGCCCGCTCCCACAAGGGTGGGTGTCTAACTCAAAAGGTGTGTACGACACCAGACACTGTGGGAGCGGGCTTGCTCGCGAAGAGGCCAGTACTGTCACTACAGAAACGTCGCTGTCTCAGACCCAGGCCACCGCCAACAACCCCGCCCCCAACACCACACACAAGGGCGAATAAACCCAGGTGTCCAGCCGGGAAAATTTCGAGCCTTTGACCTCTTTGAAAAAACCCACCAGCTCCGAATCGCCAATGGCCCGGGCAAACAGCAAGATCGCAATGGCGCTGATCACCCACTGCAGCGACCGGTGATGCAAGGGTGGCAGGCACCAACCCACCCGCAAGCACACCAGCATGGCAATCAACAGCAACAGTCCGGCCACCACCAGCGTGATCCAGCCTCGCGGTGTGAACGCCGGTCTCAGTTGCGCACTGCCCTCCTGCGGTACTTGCGGGACCGCCGCCACCGCCGCCCACTCGCCACCCAACGCCCAATACACATGCACCACACTGATCACGGTGAAGATCGTCACCAGCGACTGAGCCAACAACAGGGTCATGGTTCAGAGATCCTTGAAAGGGATATGAACCGAACATTGTAGGAGCTACCGCAGGCTGCGATGTCTTGATTTTGCCTTTTCATGACGAAGATCAAAAGATCCCGACCTGCGGCAGCGCCTACAGGGCGGCGGAGACTTTATCCGCCACGTCCTTGGGCAGCCACGCCCGCCAGACGTCCGGATGAGCCTTCATGAACGCCTCTGCCGCCTGGCGCGGTGGTGTATGTTTCTCACTCATCTCGGCCAGCGCCTTGTTCAGCGGGCCGATCGGAAAGTCGACCTTGGCGAAGAACTCGGCAATCTGCGGATATTGCTTCTGGAAGGGAGTGGACACACCGATCGACAGCTTCGAAGCCAGGGAACGGGTCGGCCGTGGATTGGGGTTGTCGGCGTCGGTCAGGGTCTTCCAGGCCTCGGCGTCGAACGGTGGTTCTTCCAGTTGAATCAGCTTGAAGCGGCCGAGCAACGGCGTGGGCGACCAGTAGTAGAACAGCACCGGCTTGCCACGATGAATGGACGAACTGATCTCTGCATCCAGGGCCGCGCCCGAACCACTGCGGAAGTTCACGTAGCTGTCGTCCAGCCCGTACGCCTTGAGTTTCTGCTTGTTGACCACTTCCGAGGTCCAGCCGATAGGGCTGTTGAGGAAACGCCCTTTGGTCGGGGCTTCCGGGTCCTTGAATACGTCTTTGTAGCGCGGCAGGTCGCTGACGCTGCGCAGGTCTGGCGCCAGCGGCTTGATGCCCTTGGCGGGGTCGCCCTTGATCACGTATTCCGGCACCCACCAGCCTTCGGTAGCGCCCTTGACCGTGTCGCCGAGGCTGACGACTTTGCCTTCGGCTTCGGCCTTGACCCAGACCGGGCTGCGACCGGCCCACTCTTCGCCAATGACCTGGATGTCATTGTTGGCCAGCGCGGTTTCCAGGGTGATGGTGGTACCCGGCAAGGTATCGGTGGGCAGCCCGTAGCCCTTCTCGACAATGATGCGCAGGACATCGGTGATCAGGCTGCCGCTTTCCCAGTTCAGGTCAGCGAAGTGGATCGGCGCCTGGGCGGCAAACACCGGGGCGGGTGTCGCCAGCAAACCGAAAGTGGCCAGGGCAGCAGCCAGCAACCGTCGAAATCCGTTCATGCTTTTGCACCTCGTGCTGTTCACAGCAATAGCAGGATGGCCTGGCAGTAGACCGCGAAGCCTCTGAATACTCAGTCCAATGACTGTAGTAGAGGTTCCTGCTTTCGAGGTGCGGGGATCAGTTTTCGGAAGTTTCCTGCAAACGCGTCAGCTCTCGTCTGACCATGCTGGCGTAGGGCGCCGGTTGCAGTTGGTAAAGCTGTGACGCCACCCAGTTCAGCCAGGCTCCTTGCAGAAGGGGCTTGTGCCCGAACAGCCGCCGCGCTTCGTCTTGAGCGCTGGCCAGGTTCTGTTCGTGGAAGTCGGCGCGGGTCAGGGTCATCACTCGCTGGCCTTGAAGGTCACCAGCTCGCCCTTGCGCCACTTGGCCACTTTGGTGGTCACGGCCTTGAGGGTCTTGGTCAGGCCTTCCTGCAACTGTTGATGGGCGGCAAACACCATCACCACGCTATGACCTTCCTTGAACACTATTCCCTGACCGTCGGCGGTGGTCACGAAGGCGTAATCGCCAATTCCGTAAACCGTCAGCTTGATGTCGCGGAACCTGATGTCCAGCTTGCCGCCTTCGCGACTGGGCAGCACGGAGGCGCTGAAATGATCGCCGACCTTGAGTTTGAGCCCGGGTTTGTCGTCCACCACCAGGGCTGATTCGGTGTCGATTTCGGCAATGTAAATGCCTTCAGCGTTCTGTTCGGTGATGTAAACGAAACGTGACTGAAACTGCTTGACCAGCTTTGCGCGCAAATCGCCCAGCACGAACAAGGCATGCATATCGAGATTACTTACTGCCAAGGAAACATCCCCACATCTGAAAAATGGCGCCGTACGCGAAAATAAACGCACAGCCAAAAAAGCGGCAATGCCGAAGGTGTAGCCAGAGAACCCGGATTGAAGTCCTGAATGAGCAGTGCACTCATTCATCACGAAGCTTGAGAAGACTACTGGAACGTCACTCGCGTCGTCCTGACTGGCGTTCGTCACAGGCTGAAGGAAAACGCCCTTCCTGCTGCCAGAAAATTATGGACTATCAACTTCGGGGAAAAATCTCACCAAGAGAACAAATTTTCCTACATATCATCAGCAAAAAATTGCTTTAGATAAACATCATTCACCCACCAATAAGGGTGATTCTAGAGCAGCGATGCTCCTGAAGACTAGCCAAAACGACGTACATACGTCGGCAAAACAATGAAAAGGACTTCATATGTGCACACTGACACACTTTGCCTATCCCTTGGTACCTGACTCGAAAACAGCAGCGATCTCGCAGCCGATACCGTTCGGCCCCTCTGAACCGCTTCTCGATGCCCCTCCCCGCCCGCGATTTCAGGTGGTGATGGCGGGCATTGCCTTCTTTCACATCAAGGATATTTCTACAGGCTGTGTAAGAGGTTTCCGAGCCAATCATAACGAAGCCTGCGCCCTCGCCCGGTTTCTTGAATCACACGGTTGACAGGCCCGCCGCGCTCATTTTCATCGACGTTTGCTCGGCCCGTCGACTTATCTCAGCCGTCGACGGGCAACTACTGCCATACTGCCCACCCAATAAAACGGATCCGCAACAAATCGGATGGCGTTGACAACAACAATATATTTCCAGGGGAAGTCTGCAACGTGACGGAATTTGATATCGGCGAGTTTTTTATCCGCGGTGAAGCCAGAGAAGTCGAGGGTGAATTCCAGGCCGTGATTGTCATGCGCGCCAAACCTCCGCTCAAGACCGTGACCTATCACCAGGTCGAAAAAGACCGCTGGTTCAAAACCCCGGATGTCGCTGCCATTGCGGCCCAGGAATCGGCCAGGGAACTGAAGGCGGCGGTCGATGCCGGGGCACTGAAAGCCTGACACCCGGATTGGCGGTCTATGCTCTGTGTTGCGTTTGAACATCGTGATCGAACTCCACCCGTGCGGCGCCCTCCAAATCAGGAGACCGCACATCGCCCCTCGACCCGACTGATGACCTGCAAGGAGATGAAGATGGAATCACCGACACACGACCTCAAAGGCCTGTTCGACCAGCTCGGCCTGGACTCCAGCCAGAAAGCGATCGACGACTTCATTGCCGGCCATTTCCTGCCCGACGACAAGAAGCTCATCGACGCCGAGTTCTGGTCACCGCAGCAGGCCGGCTTCCTCAAGGAACAACTGCGCGAAGACGCAGACTGGGCGCGGGTGGTCGACGACCTGAACCTGCGCATGCATCAGACCCACTGACCATTTCAATGCTGGCTGTCAGGTCTTTCGGCGTTCAATTGCGCCAACCAGGCAGCCTTGCACTCCTGCGCTTCGTCGCGACTGGAGAACGCCGTGCCCCGGCGCTCGCCATTGAGCAACACCACCCAGCAAACCTTGCGTCCCATGGAGCGCAGATTGGCAGGTACGCCGCTGCCGACCATGACCGCGATATCAACTTTGCCTTGCATGCTGTCCCCCGAACTTCATTAGCAACCTAATTAATAGCTATGTTAATTAGGTTACCAGTGAGGAAACAGCAAAACCCTGCACAGGTTAGTTGCAGGATTTGTAACAATCACTCAAGGATGAACACTGTACCTGTGGCGAGGGAGCTCGCTCCCGCTGGGGCGCGAAGCGGCCCCTCCTTTTCCCTGAAGAGCAGGGGCCTGCTACGCAGTCCAGCGGGAGCAAGCTCCCTCGCCACAGACTACTTGTTGTTCGCTCCAGCATCAGAGGTTTCTAGCGCGGTTTTTCCGGCTTGTAGCCCAGGCGCAAACCGCCCCAATGCCGCCCCTTGAGCATGATCGGCACCGAAAGATCGTGCATCAACTCGCCAGTGTCGCGTGTATAGGTTTGCAGCAGCACGGCCTTCTGATGGCTGCCGCAGCGGATCCCGGTGCGGTCGGCGAACTTGCGTTTGGTCCGGTTCTGCAAGGCATCGACCTCTGCGTCCCCCGTCAGCGGCTGGCTGAACGCATGGTTGTGGGTCGGCACATAACCCTGCTGGGTGCAGGCGATGGCGAACACCAATCCTTCGTGACGCGGCAACAAGGGTTCCTGGATCGTTGGCAACACCTGATCGGTGTAGCGGTCGAAACGCGTCTGGTACTTGGCCGGGCTGGTATGGGGGATGACCTGGTAGTTGCGGTCGAACAGATCGTCCAGGCTGACTCGACCGGCATCGATATCCGCCTCGAAACGCTCTGCAATCCGGCTCGCGCCTTCCCGGGCCAGGTCATAGATCCGCTGGTGGTAATCATCCAGCCCCACCTCGGCCAGTCGCTCGCTGATGGTTTCGGCCTGCCCTTCCATTTGCACCGCCGCCTGGGCCAGGTGCTGAGTCTGCTGGTCGCTGACCGCCAGGTCGCTGCGCATCTGCTCGATGGCGTGAAACAGGCTGTCGAGTTGTTCACGGTTGGTGTCTGCGCCCTGGGCGATTTCCCCGACCTGGGACTCGACACTGGCCGCCAGACGGGCAATGTTCTCCAGATGCTGCCCCGTGCGCTCGACCTGCTCGACGCCAGTGTCGAGGTCACTGGACAGTTGGCGGATCTGCTCCACCACCTGTGTCGTACGTTGCTGGATATCGGCCACCATCTCGCCGACTTCGCCTGTCGCGGTCGCCGTGCGCGCGGCAAGCCCGCGAACCTCGTCGGCCACCACGGCAAACCCGCGACCGTGCTCCCCCGCCCGCGCCGCTTCAATGGCGGCGTTCAACGCCAACAGGTTGGTCTGGCTGGCGATGGACTGAATCACCAGGGTCACGCGCTGGATATCATCGCTGCGCAGGCTCAAGGCTTCGATCAGTTCACGGCTGTTGCTGGCGCGCTGGCTGAGCTGATGCATGCGGGCAATGGACTCGATCAGTTCCGTACGCCCCATCACGCCGCTTTGATGAGCCTCGCTGGCGGCGCTCAGCGCCTGGCGACTGAGCAGCGAGGTGGCGTGTTCGGTGGTAATCATGACCTCGGCGTTGCTGACGATCTGTGCCGCCGCCGAGAGTTGCGATTGCAGCTTTTGCGCCAATTGCCGAACCGAGAACGCCACCCCGGCGGCCGAGAGCGCGTTATGGCTGGTGGTGTAGGAAAGATCGCGAGTCAAATCGCCGATGGCATCAGCGTTGTCGGGGGAAGCCGCCTGTGGGGTCGCGCGCGAACGCAAGCGAGGCAGCCAGATGATCAGTACGGCCAGGGGCAGGCCCAGGTAGAGCGACCAACCGCCCAACGTCATGCCACATAACAACAGCATCAGGGCGATGCTTTGCAGTGTCGGTGTCAGCCAGCGGTTTTTCGGCAACAGCATTGGTGCAGACACTGCCGCAGCCAGAGACCCGTCTCTTGTCATCATCGTCACCCCGCAAAACTTCTAATTGTTGTCTTCGCATTAAACGCCGGCATAAGGCCATTATCCATGAGCCTTTAGTCGCGAACCTTGCAGCAGATCAATAGAAGAATCGGGAAATCGCAGACGACAGAAAACAAAGATCGCAGCCTTCAGCAGCACCTACGGAACAAATGTAGGAGCTGCCGAAGGCTGCGATCTTTTCCAGGCAGCCCGGTTCAACAGGGCTGCCTCACAGAATCAGGCCTGACGCTGGTGCTTGTCGATTTGCTCGTGACGCTCTTGAGCTTCGATGCAGTACTTGGTGGTCGGGCTGATCAGCAGGCGCTTGAGGCCAATCGGCTCGCCGCTGTCGTCGCACCAGCCAAAGCTGTCTTCCTTGATGCGCTCAAGGGCTTGTTCCAACTGAGGCAGCATGCGCTGGTCGCGATCGATCGCGTTCACCAGCCAGGTGCGCTCTTCTTCGACCGAAGCCGCGTCCGCCGGATCGGCCGGGGTGTCCAGGCTCTCGATGGCGATGCGGTTCTGTTCGATGCGCTCATGGGTTTCGACTTTCATGTTCTGCAACAGCTCGGAGAAAAAAGCATGTTGCTCGGCATTCATGTAGTCATCCGCCGGCATGGCCAGCAACTTGTCCTTTGTCATTGATATCTCTATAAAAAAACGTGCATTAAGGCGAATTAGGGAGCGTTCCGGCAGACCTGGGCAGGCCATCGGAAAGGCGCCGTTTGTTCCAAGCGCCACCCGGCACTCAATTTACGAGGGGCGGCAGTCTAAGGCCGACTTGAGGCCTCAGCAACTGAAAAGACAGCGAATTTGTCCGACAAAGCCCTGAAAATGCTCTACGGCAGGCTTTGAGGCGGTAATCGGAGTGCGTTTATAGCAAGAAATTCAATCGAGCGGCTGTATATAGAAGACAAACGGCCTGCACGAGGCCATTTTCCCTGCCATTTGCACGGCGGCGAACCTCAGCTAAGGTTGTCCTCCCGAAATGGCCATATAAAGGAAAGGACCATGAAGCTGATCGGTATGCTGGACTCGCCCTATGTCAGGCGCGCCGCCATTTCTGCCAAATGCCTGGGAATCACGCTGGAACATCAATCGGTTTCGGTGTTCCGCCACTTCGAACAATTCCGGCAGATCAACCCGGTGGTCAAGGCGCCCACCCTGGTGCTGGATGACGGTGAGGTGTTGATGGACTCGACACTGATCGTCGACTACCTGGAAACCCTGGCCGATAACAGCCTGATGCCCGACAAACCGGCTCAGCGTCTGCGCGCGTTGCGCCTGATCGGCCTGGCGCTGGCTGCCAGCGAAAAGTCCGTGCAGCTTTACTACGAGCGCAACCTGCGGCCGGTGGAAATTCAATTCGAACCTTGGGTGCAGCGGGTCGAAGGACAACTGGTGGCGGCCTGGTCGGCGCTGGAGCGGGAGCTGGAAAAGCAGCCGCTGAAGACTGACGGTGCGATCGGGCAGGACGGCATCACCCTCGCCGTCGCCTGGAGCTTCACCAACCTGGTGGTGCCGGATCAGGTGAGTGCGGCGCAGTTTCCGCGGGTCGCCGCGTTCACGGCGTATGCCGAAGGGCTTGAGGTGTTTGTCAGTACGCCGATTGACTGACGGATTCATTTCTTCGCGAGCAAGCCCGCTCCCACAGTGGATGGTGTGTCTTCCTGTGGGAGCGGGCTTGCTCGCGAAGCTTTATAGCTTCTGCAGTCGAATCAATGCACAAACAACGCAATCAAAATAATGATCGGGATCGGCACGCCGAGAAAGAACAGCAGTAATGAACGCATGGTAGTTCTCCTGGATTAACGAATCGATGCAGTGGTGACGTAGGTATCGGTTTCCAGATACACCACCGCATCCCGACGACGACCGCCGAAGGTCGCGGCAAGGCTGGCGAAGAACGCACCGGCCAACAGCGCAACGAACATCCACAGCGTGGTCCACGCCGCCACTTTCGCGGCGGTGTCAGCGGCTTGTTGAGCGGCCAGCTTGGCGTCGGCCACGGCTTGCCGGGTGCGGGCATAGACTTCATCGACACGACGTTCGGCGTCAGCCTGGGTGAGGTTGGTCCGCTGCGCGACCAGTTGCGCCAGGTAAGTCCGGTCTTCGGCGGCCAGTTCACCCCTGTTCAGGGAACGCACAAAGATCCGGGTGACGGTGCCTCGGGCCGCATCATCACTGACGGCAACCGGGCGATCATCACGGAACAGGCTGTCGACGAAGTAACCGTACTCATCGCCTTGGGTATTGCCCGCCGCAGTGCCCACGGCTTGCGTCGCGGCACTGGCCGCACCGCCGACCATGTTCGCCCCGGCCTGCACGCCACCGCCGACCAGACTGCTGACCGACCCGGCGACCAGCGTGGCCGTCACCAGTGTCGCCACGCACCAGGCCAGAAAACCATGGGCCGTGTCGCGAAAGTAAACTTCATCGCCGTGCATGTACGCCCACTTCACCCGCAGTCGCCCGGCGATGTAACCGCCAAGTCCCGAAGCGACAATCTGGGTGAAGGCCAGCCAGACAATGGTCGAGATCCCCAGGCCTTTGGCGCTCACGCCTTCATTGGCCCAAGGCGATACCGCCGAAAAACCAAGGCCGAAGCCGAGCAACACCAGGATCAGCGACAACGCCGCCGCGGCAGCGGCACCCGCGAAAATCGCGCCCCAAGACACGCCGGACAGCGTGGTGGACTCATCCATGGCGGGATAGAAACCGTCAGAGGATCTATTCATTGTTATATCGCTCCAGGCAGAAAGATGGTGTTACAACTCTTCGAGGAAGGAATTGCAGTCACCGTGCCAGTCACGCACTGTGAATAAATCGTTGTGCTTCAATCGCTTAGAAAGTTTGAACTTCCCGACCCCATGCAAACTGCAAGGAACAGGTTGAGCCAACGGGTTTTATGCATGGGTTATTTGCGCTTATAGCTTTTGTTGCCACTGGGGTCAGACAACCTTTTTTTGAGGCATTGCGGTCTTTTGTGGGAGCTGGCTTGTCGGGTCGCCGCATCGCAGCGATGGTCGTTAACGATTACGCGTGTGAGCTGGATAAACGCGGCGCATGTGAGTCCATCGCCAGCAAGCTGGCTCCTACAATTCCCCCGGGATGCGTGAAGCGACCCCGCCCAGATGAAAGTTAATTTATTAAGTCGCGGTTTTTTCTTGGCAAAATGCTCGCAACTTCGTATTGAACTGCAAATCAGGCCAGCCTTATGACCCGCATCTTGACCATCGAAGACGACGCCGTGACCGCCCGGGAAATTGTCGCCGAACTGAGTAGCCACGGCCTCGACGTCGACTGGGTCGACAATGGCCGTGAAGGGCTGGAGCGGGCAGTCAGCGGCAACTATGACCTGATCACCCTCGACCGCATGTTGCCCGAGCTCGATGGCCTGGCGATCGTCACCACGCTGCGGACCATGGGCGTGGCGACACCGATCCTGATGATCAGCGCACTGTCCGACGTCGATGAGCGCGTGCGCGGCTTGCGCGCCGGCGGCGACGACTACCTGACCAAACCCTTCGCCACCGATGAAATGGCCGCCCGGGTCGAAGTCCTGCTGCGTCGGCAGAACACCGTGACCGCCCAGGCCACCACGTTGCGGGTGGCGGATCTGGAGCTGAACCTGATCAGCCACGAAGCGAGCCGCGACGGTAAACTGCTGACGCTGTTGCCCACCGAGTACAAACTGCTGGAATTCCTGATGCGCAATACCGGGCAAATCCTCTCGCGGATGATGATTTTCGAAGAAGTCTGGGGCTACCACTTCGACCCCGGCACCAACCTGATCGACGTACACATCGGCCGTCTGCGCAAGAAAATCGACCCGCCTGGCAATGCCCCACTGATTCGGACCGTGAGAGGCTCGGGTTATGTCATTGCCGAACCCGTCTAAAGGCTGGCGCTCTTCCAGCAGCCGTTTGCTGGCGCTCTACAGTTCGCTGTTCGTGATCTGGAGCGGGATTCTCATGGGGGTCATGTACTACGAGGTTTCCGCTTACCTGGACAATCTGGCCAAGCATTCACTGATGCAGCGCCAGCACCTGTTTTCGCGCTTCTCGGGTGAACAACTGGTGGACGCCCTCGCCGTCAGCATGGCCTTCGACATCCGCGGTATCGACGCCTACGGCCTGTTCGATGCCCGGCACCACTACCTCAGCGGCGCCCTGCGCTACATTCCGGACGGCTTGCCGCTCGATGGCAAGATCCACATGCTGCGCGACTGCGATGCCTACGGCGACAATGACGACCAGACGCTGCCCGCCGACAGTTGCGACGCCGTGGCGACCCGCACCCTCGACGGCCGCTGGCTGGTGCTGGTGCGCGACAACGGTTCGCTGTTCGCCGTGACCCGCATCATTCTTCACGCGCTGTTCTGGGGGGTGACCCTGACCATCCTGCCGGGCATCGTCGGCTGGTATCTGCTGCGGCGCCGGCCGTTGCGCCGCATCCGCGGGATCCAGGCCAGTGCCGAAGCCATAGTCGCGGGCGACCTGAGCCGGCGCCTGCCACTGTCCAATCGGCGTGACGAACTGGACATGCTCGCCGCCATCGTCAACGCCATGCTCGAACGCATCGAGCGCCTGATGCACGAGGTCAAGGGTGTGTGCGACAACATCGCCCATGACCTGCGCACGCCCCTGACCCGTCTGCGCGCGCAGCTTTACCGCATGCAGCAGCAAGCCGGCGAAGGCTCACCGCAGGCCATGCAACTGGACCTGGTGCTGGCCGAAGCCGATACGCTGATGGCGCGTTTCCGTGGCCTGCTGCGGATTTCCGAACTGGAAGATCGCCGGCGCCGCTCCGGGTTCGTGCAACTGGACCCCGTGGCGTTGTTGCAGGAACTGCATGAGTTCTACCTGCCCCTGGCGGAAGACGACGGCCTGGTTTTCCAGTTGCACCTGCCCGCGTCATTGCCCTCCCTCAATGGCGACCGGGCGCTGCTGTTCGAAGCCGTGGCGAACCTGCTCAGCAACTCGATCAAGTTCACCCCGCCCGGTGGTGCGGTGATCTTGCGCGGGGTCAATGCTGGCGGGCATACACGGATCGAAGTGCTCGACTCCGGCCCCGGCATTCCCGAGGCGGAGCGTGAAGCGGTATTCCAGCGTTTCTATCGCGCCGAGGCCGGCAATCAAAAGACCGGCTTCGGGCTGGGCCTGTCCATCGTCGCGGCGATTGTCAGCCTGCACGGATTTACGCTGGAGGTGGGCAGCAGCGAACTGGGCGGCGCGCGGCTGGTGCTTGATTGTCGGGAGAGTTTGATACCGCAGGCCTAGTGTTCATCCGATGATCAAAACAGATCCCCTGTGGGAGCGGGCTTGCTCGCGAATGCGGTTTCTCATTCAACAAATATGTTGACTGACACTACGCTTTCGCGAGCAAGCCCGCTCCCACAGGGGGGTTGGTATTTTGACGGTCAGGCCGGGTAGTTGGCCCGCAATGCTTGCAGTCCGCCGGAATAAATCCCGGTAAACAACGCCTCCACCTCCTCATTGCTCACGCCCACCGGTTCAAACCGCCCGGACCAGGTCACCCGCGCGCCCTCGCCTTGCGCCTCGACCTTGATCGTCGCCAGATAATCAGTCGCCGGAAAGGGTGCCTGCTCAATCGAGTAGCTGTAGGTTCGGCCCGCGTTGTCGAAGGTTTGCAGGCGTTCGATCACCACCGCGCCATCCGCCGTCTGCAGGCTGCGCACGCGCCCGCCGTCACTGAGCTCGCTCCTGGGAATGAACGGCAGCCAGTCCGGCAGCGAGTTGAACCCGCCAATCAATTGCCAGACCTGTTCGGCCGAAGCCGGGATGTCGATGAAGGCTGTTGCAGTTGCCATGAAATGCTTTCTCCAATCAATAAGGTTCAGATGGCCAGGCTGTCGACGACACCGCCGTCGACCCGCAAGGCAGCACCGGTGGTGGCCGAGGATAACGGCGAAGCGATGTAGGCCACCAGATTGGCAACCTCCTCGACGTCCGCCACGCGCTGGATGATCGACGTCGGCCGGGCCTTGCGCACGAACGCATCGGCTTCGTCCCGGGCGCTGCGCCCGGATTCGGCCGTGGCGTCCTTGAGCATGTCTTCCAGGCCATCGGTAAAGGTCGGGCCGGGCAGGATCGCGTTGACCGTCACCCCGGTGCCGGCCAGGCGTTTGGCCAGGCCATGGGACACGGCGAGGTTGGCGCTTTTGGTCACGCCATAGTTGATCATGTCCGCCGGTGTCGCCACGCCGGATTCCGAAGACAGGAAGATCACCCGCCCCCAACCCTGCTTGACCATGCCCGGTGTGTAGTGCCGGGACAGGCGCACACCGGAGATCACGTTGACCTCGTAGAAGCGCGTCCACTCACTGTCCGGGGCGTCGTAGAAGTCCACCGTGTTGAAGATCCCGAGGTTGTTCACCAGGATGTCTGCCCGTGGTTCGGCGGCGAACAGTTTCTCGGCGCCTTCGGCGGTGCCCAGGTCGGCGGTCACGCCACGCAATTGCGCAGCAGGAACACGCTGACGGATGCTCGCCAGTGCCTGCTCGACCTTGGCCGTATCGCGGCCGATCACCACCACCGTGGCGCCCGCCTCGGCCAGTGCCTGGCTGATGCCCAGGCCAATGCCGGCGGTGCTGCCACTGACGATTGCCAGTTTTGCGCTCAAATCAATCTTCATGTTCAAGCTCCAATGAGGGGCAAGGGGGCGCGCTCGCAAATCAGCTTCGCCTCGCGCAACGCCTGCCAGAAAGCAGCGGGAATCACCGCCGACCACGATTTCGACTTGCTGCGCCAGGGCGGCGTCCATCAAACGCTGCAAGGCGCGATCATGGTCCGGAAGAGTGTAGCGACCGGCCAGCAGAAAACCGCCCGGCTGCGCTTCGCTCAGATCAAGGGTCAGCTCGCAGGGTTCGACCTTGTTCACCCCCAGGCCCCAGCCCTTGATCACGCCCTCCTCGCGCAAGCGGCCCGGTGCGGGCCTGGTTGAAGTACTCCAGCCTGCTGGCCCTGCCCGAGCACCATCCGCTGGCACGGCAAGCCGTGCCATGATCCAGAAAGGCTTGAGCCGCAACGCACCGCCAGGTGTGGTGCTGCGGGAAGTGCCGTGGATTTCCCTCACCCGACCGCTGTGGGCGGCGTGGCACCGGATCAATTTGCGGCCGTTGGTGGAGACCTTCCGCAAAATGTTGACCGAGCCTGAGTCCACCCCATGAACCTGTGGGAGCGGGCTTGCTCGCGAAGGCGTCGGCATTGCCAGCAATGT